>JAPLUA010000093.1 GCA_026397855.1 Verrucomicrobiota bacterium
GAACTTCATCAGGTTCAGCGACGCCAGGTTGCAGGCCGTGTTGTTGACAAAAACGTATTCGGAGCAGGGGTTGGTCGAGTGGATGGGCTCGGTGCCCTTGCAGGTATGCCACCGCTGAATGGCCCCGTCGTATTGCAGTCCCGGGTCGCCGCAGGTCCAGGTGCCTTCAGCGATCTTGTTCAGCAGGACGCTGGCGTCCTTCTTGTCGAGCGGCTGGCCGGTGGTCACCGACCGCGTCCACCATTCCCTGCCCTCCACGGCGGCCTGCATGAACTCGTCGCTCACCCGCACGGAGAGATTCTCGTTCTGGTACATCACGCTGCCGTAGGCTTCGCCGTTATAGGAGCCGTCGTAACCCTGCTCGATGAGCGCCCAGGCCTTCTTTTCCTCCTTCATCTTGGCCTCGATGAATTCCTCGATGTCGCCGTGCCAGTCGCGCAGGGTGTTCATCTTGGCGGCCCGGCGCGTCTTCCCGCCGGACTTCACCACGTTGGCAACCTGGTCATAAACCTTCAGGAAGGAGAGCGGGCCGCTCGGGCGACCGCCGCCGCTGAGCTTTTCCTTGCTCGATCGGATGGGCGAAAGGTCGGTGCCGGTGCCGGAGCCGAACTTGAACAGCATCGCCTCGCTGCGCGCCAGGCGCATGATGGCCTCCATGTTATCCTCGACCGACTGGATGAAGCAGGCGCTGCACTGGGGATACTCGTACTGGGTCCGGGCCCGCTCCGCCTGGCCGTGTTTGCGATGGTAATACCAGTTGCCCCGGCTCGACGAGTTGCCGATGCCGTATTGATGGTAAAGCCCGACGTTGAACCAGACCGGGGAATTGAACGCGGCGTATTGGTTCAGGCAAAGCCAGGTCAGTTCGTCATAGAAAACTTCCCCCGCAGCCTTGCTGAAGTAGCCATCCTTGACACCCCAGTCCGCAATCGTGCGGCAGATGCGGTGCACGAGCTGCCGGACCGAGGTCTCGCGCTCCGGGGTCCCTTGCTCGCCATAGAAGTATTTCGAAACCACGACCTTGGTGGCCAGCAACGACCACGAGGCAGGCACCTCCACATTGTCCTGCTTGAAGATAACATTCTTGGCATCATCCGTGATTTCGGCAGTCCTTCGATCCCACTCCAACTGGTCGAATGGATTGGTATTTGGATCGCTGAATGTGCGCTCAATGCTTAGGTTTTTCTTTGCCATAGCAGCTTCGCTCCTGGATGGGCGCTTTGCGGTGACTGTCGAGGACCGGCGGCGGCCCCGCGTCGGGGCGCCAGTCGAAACGGGTTCGCTGACATCTATCATGGTTCTACCTTTTCAGAAATCTCCGGTCACTGGTTCCGGCCAACCGACCCCAGACCAAAGATCCGGCGAATTGGGTTCGAATTCACCGGCTTTTCATACAATTTCACCTCTCCCAGAGGCCCTATCAATACCCCATTAGTGGGGCAACGATGCAACCTTATCCACCATATATTGCGTGAACAAGGAATATTTTCAAAAATATTTGCGCTAACGTTATTCACTAAGGAATCGGCGCAATTTCAGGAGAGAATGTCCCTCCTGGGCGCTCGTTTGCAGGAGGGAAAACCCGCTTGCAAACAGGATTCGGCGCTCAGCGCTCTGACTTGCCCTGGGAAGGGCGGAACTTGCGGACCGGCTCGATGGTCTTGGGACGGGGCTTGGGCACCAGGATGATCGGGCAACCTTCGTAACCGAACGCAATGCGCATCTGTTCGGCAAGATATTTCTTATATTGCGGCGACAGGATTTCGTCGCGGTTGACGAACAGCAGGAAGGTCGGCGGGGATAGGCGGACCTGCGTGGCGTAAAAGAACTTGAGCCGATGGCCCAGGTCGCTGACCGGCTGGCGCCGTTCCACGGCATCCTGCAAGGTGCGATTGAGGATGGCCGTCGGTATGGACTGCTGGAGCTGCGCGGCCACATAGCGCACTGCTTCGAGGAGGCGATCCAGGTGGAAACCGGACTTGGCCGATGTGAAAATCACCGGGGCGTAATCAAGGAAAAACAGGTGCTTCTGCACCCACTCGCCGAACTCCGACAGGGTGGTCATGACGTTGGGCGCATGTTTGCTCGCCTTGGTCCGGCGGCGCTCAATCTCATCTTTGCGCGCCTGGCGAATGGATTCATCCACCAGGTCCCATTTGTTCACCACGACAATGCACGCCTTGCGCGCCTCAACGATCCGGTCCGCGACCTTCTTGTCCTGCTCGGTAATGCCGCTTTCGGCGTCCAGGACCAGGATGGCAATGTCGCAGCGGTCGATGGATTCCTCGGCGCGCTTGACGCTGAAGAACTCGACGGAGTCGTTGACACGCCGCGCCTTGCGCAGCCCCGCCGTGTCAATCAGCACATAGGATTGCCGCACGCCGTCGGTCACGACCTCAAAAGGCACATCCACGGCGTCGCGCGTCGTACCGGGAATCGGGCTGACAACGACGAGCGGGCCTGTAGGGGGCCTCGGGCGGGGCTTGCCGGGCACCGGGCCCTCGACCTCGGAGTCGTCGTCCACGACCTCGGGTTCGGGCTGGTCCGTGCCGCCGGCTGCCGGCGCGATGGCAATGGGCGGCAAAAGGGCGGTCGCCGCGTCCATCAAAGGCTGGATGCCTTCGCCGTGAATGGCGCTGACAGGCAGCATCTTGTCGAAGCCGAGTTCTGCGAATTCCAGTGCGGCCGCCTCGGCTTTGCTGGTGTCCACCTTGTTCACCGCCACCAGGACGGGCTTGCCGCTGTGGCGCAGGCGGGCCGCGGCCTCGCGATCCAGGGGCACGACACCCTCCTGCACGTTCACCACCAGGATAATGACATGGGCGGCCTCGATGGCGATCTGCACCTGCTCGAGCGCCGCCTTGACGATCACATCATCGGCCTTCTCGCGGCGAAGCAACCCGATGCCGCCGGTATCCACCAGCGTGAAGGGATGGCCGCGCCACTCCGCCTCCGCGCTGATGCGGTCGCGGGTCACGCCCGGCTGGTCATGGACGATGGCGATGCGGCGTCCAACAATCCGGTTGAACAGCGCCGACTTGCCGACGTTGGGTCGGCCGACAATGGCAATCAGGCCGGGCATCCGATGAACCGTTCAAATGCGCCGCCATACAGATCCTGCACGTCCCGCTGGATCTCCGCACGGCTGACTTTCCACCCTGTTTCCGCCAGGTCCGAATACTTGTCCACCAGCACCTTTGCGATAATGCGGCGCGAGTGCTGCCACTTGTAAATGATCTGGTCCAGGACGCGGGCGTCGGAATGCTGCGGGGTGAAGCTCAGGCCCAGCAGCTCGAGGCGCAGGCGGGTGATCTCGTCAATCAGCAGCGGCACGTTCGTGAACCACCAGCAGCCGAAGATGTGGAGGTTGCGGAACTTGCGCGCGAGCACGCCCAGCTCGTGCTGGTTCTCACGAGAGAGCACGGTGACCGCGAACTTGTTGTCGGGATAGCCGGCGCAGAGATTCTGCAAGGCCGTCAGGTCGCTCGCGCCGACGCCGTCGCCCGCCAGCTTCAACTGCGGGTTCACCGCGCGCCGCACGCCGGGCATAAGCGCGAACGGCAGGCCGTGCTCCCGGCAATGCGGCAGCACCGCCTTCTCCATCAGCCGGGTCGTGATGTCATTGGCGGGGAACTTGAAGTCCGGCGAGAGCGACACCATCAGGTAGGCGGCGTCAATCCGTTTGGACCAGTCTGCCAGGAACCGGCGCACCTCGTCGAAGGTCTTCTGCGACGCCGCCTTGGCATCCACCTTGTAGCCCCATTGGTTAAGCCTGGCCACCGCCTGGGGCCAGAAGACCAGCAGAGCGTCTATGCGCAACGCGGATCGAAAGCGTTCGTCCCGGCGAAAGCCCTTTTCCCACACCGGCCGCTCCAGGTCGTCGAACGGCGAGTTGGTCATGTAGATTCTCTGCACCCCGGCCAGATCCATGCAGCGGGTGACATGCTGGTCCACCGTCTGGCGGGCAAACCACGCGCGCAGCGACGGGAGGTCGCGCTTCCTGACATCCAGCCCTATGGCGTGCAGGGTGGTCAGCACCCCGCGGCAGGCTTCGGAGACAGGCGAGTGCTTGATGAACAGCTCGTCCCAGATCAACTCCGCCTGCCGGGCTTTGGGCAGCGCCCAGAACTTCTCGTAAGGCAGGTCGTGATAGCGGAAGGATTCGGCCACGAGATAATGATACACCAGCAGTTCGTCGAGGCCCCAGAGCAGCAGATCCTTGAAAACTGGTTCATACAGATGCGTATGCACATCCGTCACGGGAGTGGACAGGGCAATCTCCTCCACCTGCCTGGCGAGCGAAGCGCGATTGGCTTTGGTAAGCATTGTTTTCATACGAGCACCACACAATACCAGAAAGCGCCTCGCAGGGCCATTAGAATCTCAAGCACGGCATGACATTCCTCCGGGGATGGTTTAGCTTGCTGCCAATGATGAAGCGGCACTGGCTTGGGGCTCTCAGCGCGCTGCTGGGTTTGGCAGCTTCGACGACGGCGGGTGAACCCAGCGGCAATCCGCTGATCCACCAGCGCTGGTTCGAGGCCCGCACGGCCCACTTCCGCATCTACAGTTGCGGCTCTACCCAGGCGGTCGCCAGGGTCGCGGCGCGCCTGGAGCAGTTCCAAGACGGCTATTCCCTGCTGGCCGGGGCGCAGGCGGTCGCCTCCCCGCCGATCGTGGTCATGGCATTCCCGGACTATGCCTCCATGAAGCCCTTCCTGCCGCTCTACCAGGGCAAGCCGGAAAACCTGGCCGGCTTCTTTATCCGCGGCAGCGACGAAAACCTCATCGCGCTCCACCTTTCGGGCTCCGGGGCCGATTCCCTGGAGCGTATCTTCCATGAGTACGCGCACCTGTTGATGCGCCACAACGCGCCATTCTGGCCGATGTGGCTCAACGAGGGGATGGCCGAAATCTACGCGCCCTTCGAGGTCATTGGCCCCTATCGCATCCGCATCGGCAAGCCGCTCAATCCCCACCTCCGGTTGCTGGAGCGGACGCCGCTCATGCCGTTGCACAAGCTGTTCGCTGTCAGCCGCAATTCACCGGAATACAACGAACTCCAGCACCAGGGGGTTTTCTACGCGCAATCCTGGCTGCTCGCGCATTACCTGATGCTGGGCGGCAACCCGGCCAACCAGGCCGGCTTCCGGCAACTGACACCCCTGCTCCGGCAGGGCCAGTCCGCCGAACAGGCCTTCACCAACGCCTTGCACACCTCGCTGCCGGCGATGGAAGCCCAACTGAGCCGCTACCTCGCGCAGGGCAAATTCCAGTCCCTCGAATTATCCGTCAGCGCCAGCCTTGAAGCGCCGCGCCCCACCTTCGCCCGCGGGCTCACCCCGGCGGAAACGTGCGTTCACCTCGGCGATCAGCTCTTGCGCATCGGCCGGCTGGACACGGCGGAATCGTATTTCCTCCAAGGCCGGCAACTGGCTCCGGCCAGCCCCCTGCCCTTCGAGGGCCTGGGCCTCCTGGCGGCCCAACGCCGGCAGCCGGAGGAGGCGGCGCGCCTTCTGCGGGAGGCGATGCGGCGCGGCCCCGTGAGCTTCCTTTCCCATTACGTGTATGCCCAGGAAACCTACGCCCTCACCGCCCACGCCCCGGACAGCTACTCGCGCCTCGACAAGGAGCAGGCGGCGGATATCCGCGCGCAACTCGAGAAATCGCTCTCGCTGATGCCCGACTTCGGACCAGCCCACAACCTGCTCGGCTTCCTGGAAATGGCGCAGGGCGAAGACCTGGCGGCAGCGGAAAAGCACCTGGCCAAAGCGGTCCAATTGGAGCCCGAGAACCCGGCCCACCAGCTCGTCCTGGCCCAGGTTCAATTGGCCAGAAATGACCCAGCCGCCGCCCGCCGCACCCTGGAACCGCTATGCCGGCCCTATGTGGAACCAAGAATCCGCGCTCACGCCGAGCAGATGCTCCAGCGCGTGGGCACGTCGGAGCGTAGAAGCGTAGGAGCGTCAAAGCGTGATCCGTAGAAACGCGCTCAATTCACGCATCACGCATCACGCATCACCACTTCACCGCCACGCTCAGCTTCTTCCCGAACCGGTTATGGTAATGGAGCTGGTGGTGCTGCACGCCGTATTCATGGACGAGGCGCGTAATCTTGACGTCGTAGCAGCAGTATTCGGCAATTTCGAGCATCTTACCCTCCCGATACCATTCGATGGCCTGAAGCCCCTCGGCGGTCTTTTCCACGCCAAACGTGGCCGTGGCGATGGAATCGAGTGAGAGCCGATGCTTCAGCTCGTTCTGCAGCTCGACGAGCATGTCGAGGGTCGGCAGTTGGCGCAGGTCAAACGAGGTGTAGCCGTGCAGCACTTCGTAATCAAAGCGCAGGTTATTAAAGCCCACAACCAGGTCTGCGCGCTGCAAATCCGTGATGAGGTCGTTGACCTGCTTCTCACCGTAGATCTTGTAGGCGCCATGGGCAGTGCTGTAGAGCACGCCGACGCTCATGCCCATGCGGCTGATGTTCCCCCAGCCGCCGACATCCTCGGCGGACTTCTGCGTTTCCAGGTCGAAATAGACAATGTTCTTCATCAACAATTCCTGCGGCGGCGCGAAAGGAAACGCGTCACCCCCGCACTCTAGCGGGAGTCGGCTCGGAGGGAAAAGAAAATCCGAGATCCGGGAGCCCATCGTGCGCATCTTGGGTTTCTCCTCGTAACCCCGTAGCCGCGGACGTCAGTCCGCGCCATCCTCTCCGGCCGGAGCGGAGATTAGCGCCTTTGCCATGATTCTGTCTCCTGCCCTTTGGATCGGGTCGGCAGCTCCGGGAAACTCTAACGCCGAGAGGAACGCGGAGAGACGCAGAGAAGTGGGAGCGCCGCTAGTGTTCAGGATGAAGTCCGCCCATGCCCAGCTCCGTAGGAGTGGCATGTGTATAGCAACCGTTCCCCTCAAGGACTCCCTCAAGCTCCGTAGGAGCGACATTGCCGCTATCCCGCGCCACCATGCCGCCCCGCTGGGGCTTGCGGCGGTCTTGTTTGGGTTCGTGTGCTATAAACATGCCGCTCCTACGGAGCTGGCGATGGTCTTGCTCTGGACGCCGCGGGGCCGGTGCGCTACAAGGAAGCCGTGAAACCTCATTGGCGGCGCTTGCTGCTGGTCCTTTTCATGGTGATGCTGGCTTGCCTGGCTGCCGCCTGCTGGTGGTGGCAGGGCTGGCTCGAGCGGAGCCAGGACATCCCCATCCGCGCGGCGGCCCGGCGTTACAAGGTCGAGCCGGCCCTCGTCAAGGCGGTGGTCTGGCGCGAGAGCCGGTTCCATCCGCAGGCGCGGGGACGCGCGCAGGAAATCGGCCTGATGCAAATCCGGGAAACGGCCGCGCAGGAGTGGGCTGACGCTGAGCATCTCGAAGGCCGCGGACGGACAACCCGGTCCCCTACGCGCTGGCCGATTACAACGCCGGCCGCGGCAACGTTCTCAAATGGATCAGCGGCTCCGCGGCAACCAACAGCGCTGCGTTCACGGCGCATATCGGCTTCCCCGGCACCAGGGAATACGTGAAATCCGTGATGCAACGCCATGCGCGTTACCAGCCGGATTTTGGGCCGGATACGCCCTGAACAGGCCGTTCAATCGCGGGTAATTTCCTTAAGCGTGCGCTCCAGGTGCTGCCGCAGGGCCAGGCGCTCCGCATCCGAAGCGCCACGCGGAACGTAAACCGGCTTCTCAAACGTCACCTCGCAGCGGGAGAACGGCAGCGGAATCTGAAAGCGGTCCCAGCTCTTGATGCAAACCTTCGAGGACAGATGGTATGACGCTGGCACGATGGGAAGGCCGGTAAGCTGCGCGAGCGATATGATGCCGTCCTGCACGACGTAGCGAGGCCCGCGTGGTCCGTCGGGTGTGATAGCCAGGTCGTAGCCGCGCTCGCACCATCCCGTGAGTTCGAGCAGGGCTTGAGGGCCGCGCCGGCTGGTGGAGCCGCGGACGGGCTGCACTTTGAAACAGTCCAGAACGGCCGCCAGCAATGCGCCGTCCTTGCTGGCGCTGACAATCGCCGCCATGCCGGGCGTTTTTGCGCCGGGCCGGGTGTAAAGGCGGTAGGCCTCCAGGCAGAGCGCCAGCCGGTTATGCCACACGCAATAGATCGCCGCATCGGCCGGACGCCGGACGAAGAAGCCGGAACGGTCGTCCCATCGGTAGCGCAAGGTTGCCGAGACGGCGCGGATCAGCAGGAAGATCAGCCACGCCCCCAGCCGCTGGAACCACCGCGGCGGATGAGGCACCACAAAGCGGGGGGACTTCGGCACCCGGACCGCCGGCTGCGGGGTGGATACGGCGCTCATGCTCCTTTTTTCAGACAGGCGCGCACCAGGTCTTCCACCGTGGCCACCGGACCCAGCGTGTTCTGGACCTTCCGGACGGAATCGTGGGCTTCAACCTGCTTGAAGCCCAACGCCATCAAGGCCAGCACGGCGTCGTTCAGCTTCTGGTCGCTGGGCGACAAGGCCCGTTGAGCGCTGGAGGCTTCCCAGGCGCCGGCCACGCCGACCTTATCCCTCAGCTCCACCACGATGCGCTCGGCGGTCTTCTTGCCCACGCCGGAAACCTGCGACAGGGACTTGACGTCGCCATTGGCGACCGCCCCGCGGAAGGCCGTCACGCTGATGCCGCTGAGGATGTTGAGCGCGATCTTCGGGCCGATGCCGCTAACGGTGTTGATCAACAGGCGGAACAGGTCGCGCTCGGCGGCGCTCATGAAGCCATAGAGGATGTGCGCGTCCTCGCGCACGACCAGGTGCGTCAGCAGCTTCACCTCCTGGCCCGGCTGCGGTAGCTTGTCATAGGACGAAAGGGGAATCAGCGCTTCGTATCCGACGCCGTTCACGTCCACCGTCAACTGCGTGGGCAGGGCCTCAACCAGTTTGCCGTGCAGAAATGTAATCATACCCTCTTGGCGGCCTGGAAGCTGTAGCGCCCCTGCGCCTGGGCATGGGTCAGCGCCAGCGCCAGCCCGTCCGCAGCATCGGGCGCCGGGAGTTCGGACAGGCGCAACATCCGCTGAACCATCTTGGCCACCGCGAACTTCTGGGCGGCGCCGTAGCCGACGATGGCCTGCTTCACCTTGCGGGGGGCCAGTTCGAAGATCTCAACCCCCGCCTCGGCGATTGCCGCCAATGCAGCGCCACGGGCCTCCCCCATGATGAGGGCGGTTTGCAGGTTCTGCGCGTAAAACAACCCTTCCACGACGCATACGCTGGGCTGGTGCTGTTGCACCACATCACGCAGCGTCTGCAGAATCTTCGCCAGGCAACGGGAGCGCTCCCAGTTTGCCGGGCAGGAAATGGTGCCGTAGGCCAGCGCCTGGGGATTGACCCTGGCGGTGCGAATGACGCCGTAACCGGTCCCCCGCAGCGACGGGTCCAGGCCAAGAATGACCTGGTGGGCGATGGTGCCGACCGGCGCGGCCCGCTCGAAGACCGGCGTGGCCGCGCGGCGCGAGCCACCGAGGCGCTCCTGCATCTGTTTGAATTGCAACGGGGTAATGCCCATCCCGGCCATAGTGCCTATGCGGGACTGAATGCAAAAGCAGAAAACAGGGGACAGACACGAATTGCACGAATTGGCACGAATGGTGGGCAGGAAGTTGACCAGGATCCCGGCTTAGGTTAGTATTTTCTGCATGAAGTCCACTGATCTGACGATCTCCGAGTTGACCAGGTTCGGCCCCAAAGCCATCCGGGAAACCGAAGAGGTCGGGATCCGGGGCATCACCCGCAATGGGAAGTCGGTAGCCTTCCTCGTATCCCGGGCCGTCATGGAGTCCATCCTTGAGACGATGGAACTGCAAAAGAACAGCAAGGTCATGGCCCAAGTCCGAGCTCACAAGGCAGGCAAGCTAGCATTCACACCGCTTGGCGATGAAGAGAGCTGAAGTCTTGCTTGCCGGCCAGGTAAGGGAATTCCTGTCCTCGCTGGCGCCTGAAGCCAAAAAGAAGCTCCGCGCCGGCATCCGTGGCCTGGAGTCAGACCAGGGCGACATCAAAGATCTGGTGGACGATCTGCACTAATACAGCTTCCCCGGCTGGCTCTCCGGACAACCCATCTTCCCTTCTGAAGGGGCGGGTCAACGTCCCTCGGACCTCGGAAGTATTCGATGCCCTAAAACTGACCGTTGTATTGGGTGGATTGGGAGACGCTCCAGTCGTCATTCTCCGGGGTCAGGCCGAAATCACCGCTCCGCAGGTTCTTGCCGCGTCGCGTCTCGGCGTGGCCGTCGGTGAAGAGAAGATTGCCAGCGCCCTCGTGAACGATGCTGTAGTGCTCGCTCGAACCGCCGGTTGACATTGTCCCGTAATAATGCCAACGCGAGTAAACGCCCGCGCCGACAATGCCCGGGCGCAGGTAGGCGTATTCGCGCTTCTCATAAAGCTCCTGGATGTAGGCAACCGCCGAGGGCCGGCGGACGAGTGAGAGCTTCCGGTTGATGACAACGCCATTCCCCAGGTAGCCCGTCACATTCGTCTCCGCCGGGATGCCCGGCACCACTTTGGCGGCCGGGCAGGACCAGAGCTTCGTGTTGGGGCTGCCCGCGTAGGGGATGATCGCGCCGAGATAGTTGGACGTGTTGATGGTAAAGTTATAGACGTCGCCCACGTGCTGGGGGGTGAACTCGTTGTTGTCGTTCACATACATCTGCAGGCCCAAACCAAGCTGCTTCACGTTGTTGAGACAGGAGATCTTCTGCGCCTTGGCCTTGGCCCTGGAGAGCGCCGGCAGGAGCAGGGCGGCGAGGATGGCGATGATGGCGATGACGACGAGCAGTTCGATCAGGGTGAAGGCGGTTCCGGCATGTGTTGACACGACGGGGGGATAGACGACATGGGGGGACCCCTCTCCCCTGCCCTCTCCCCTTCTGAAGGGGAGAGGGAGAAGGATGCGCAGCTTTTCGTGTAGTGCATGCCGGTGACTCCTCAGTATGTGGCGGCAGCGCTGGGTTTGCTTCTCAGGGCTGATCATGGGGGGCTGTTTCAAAGTCTTGAAGCGTTGGAAAGTTGAGTAGCGGCGGTCAAATGAGTAGTCAGGAGCATTGGTATCGCTGAAACCGGGATCATAGCGAACCATTGAGGAGTGTCCATCGCCGAAAGCGGTTAATCATCGAGCCACCAGAAGGGATGGGTGACGTTGCCGGCCGCGT
>JAPLUA010000406.1 GCA_026397855.1 Verrucomicrobiota bacterium
TGATGAAAAAGGGCTTGGACCAACCTGGGGATGGGGGGGGACTGCGCCGGCGTGCCGAGGAGCAGCTGAGGGAGAAACGGAAGAGGCAGGGGGCGGAGGGGGGCGGCCAGCGGACGGCGGCAGATGCGGCGCGGCTGCAGCAGGAACTGGAGGTCCAGCGGATCGAGCTGGAGATGCAGAACCAGGAGGTCGAGGCCGAGCAAGAGAGGATTAAAGAGCTTGGGCGCTACGAGGAGCTGTTTGCCTTCGCGCCGGTGGGCTACTGCAATCTGACCAGCGAGGGCACTATCGTGATGGCCAATTTATCGATCGCAAGGCTGCTGGGGTTGTCCCGGTCCAAGATGGTGGGCAGGCGGATGGGTTTATTCGTGGCGGAAGCGGATCGGAAAGCGTTCGGCGAACATCTGAAGGGGATCTTTGCGAGCGGGATCAGCCGGACTTGCGAAGTTGGGATTTGCATTGAGGGACAGCCGCGGCTGACCGTGGAGATGGTATTCCAGATGTTTAGCGATGGCCGTGAATGCCGCGTGGCGATGGTGGACAGCACTTTGCGCAAGCGGGCGGAGGAGGCGCTGATGCGAAGCCGGGCTCTGTTGGAGGCTGTCACCGAGGGGACTTCAGACGCGCTCTATGTGAAGGATGCGCAGGGCCGCTACTTGATGCTCAACGCCGCAGCGGGCTGGTTCGTCAACAAGAGCTGCGAGGCGGTTCACTATCCCGAGCAGCCCCAGATGATCCTGAGGAAGCCTTATGGGTTTGCGGAACTGCAGGAAGGGATCTGAAATCCGAAGGGCGAAATCCGAAGGGGGCGGGGGGGCGTGCTGACGTGCTGACGTGCTGGAAGGGAGGGGGGATCCGGCATCGAGGGGGAGGAATGACCTTGCTAATCGGGGGGGCGTTGCCTATTTGTATGATTACCGATTTAACTCATTTAACGAATTCAACTATCTAAGCAACCGATGTCTTTACTGGCTGGCAGAACGGGAATCGTCTTTGGTGTGGCCAACAAACGCTCCATCGCATGGGCCATTGCGCAGGCCTGGCACAAGGCGGGGGCGAAGCTCGCCTTCACTTACCAGGGCGATCGCGTGAAGGAAAACGTGGAAGAACTGGCCGGCACCTTCGGGGCCGACACCCCGATCTTTCCGTGCGACGTGACCCGGGATGACGACATTGCCGCCGTGTTCAAGGCGGTCGGCGAGCGGTTTGGCAAGCTGCACCTGCTGCTGCACTCGGTGGCCTTCGCCCCGAAGGACGCGCTGGAGGGGCGATTTGTGAACACCAGCCGGGAGGCCTTCCGGGTGGCGCACGATGTGAGCGCTTACTCGCTAGTGGCGCTGGCGCGCGCCGCGGAGCCGCTGATGACAGAGGGGGGCAGCATCATGGGGATGAGCTATTACGGCGCGGAGAAGGTGGTGCCGCACTACAACGTGATGGGGGTCGCCAAGGCGTCCCTGGAAGCCTGCACCCGCTACCTGGCCTACGATCTTGGCCCGAAGCGCATCCGGGTCAACTGCATCAGCGCCGGGCCGGTGAACACGCTGGCCGCGCGCGGCATTTCCGGGTTCGGCGAGATGGTGAAGCATTACGAGGAGCACGCGCCGCTGAAGCGGAACGTGCTGCCGGATGAGCTGGGGGCGACGGGCCTGTTTCTGGCCAGCGACGGCGCGGCCGCGATCACGGGGCAGGTGCTTTACGTGGATTGCGGCTACCAGATCATGGGGATGTGATGGCCGCGCCTACGCCCGCCTGGCCAGGCGCGCGACGTAGGCTCCGTCTGCCTTGTCAGCAAAGGGCAGCAGTCCGCGGGATCGGTCGAGCTTGAAATCGCCGTGCTCGAGCAGGAAGTCGCGCACCACTTCGCCGTTTTCCTCCGGCTCCAGGCTGCAGGTGCTATACACGAGGGTGCCGCCGGGCTTCAGGAATGAGGCGGCGCGGCGCATCAAATCCAACTGCATCGCGCGCAGCCGCCCAATCTCCTCGATGCGGAGACGCCACCGAAGGTCCACGCGCCGCCGCATCACCCCCGTATTCGAGCACGGAGCATCCACCAGCACGCGGTCGTAGAGGGGAGATGGGGAAGAGGCGAGGGCCGGGGGCAGGACCCTTTGGGCGCAGGAGACGCCGAGCCGGGCGCAGTTTTCCTCGACCAGGCGTAGGCGTTCGGGGGCGAGGTCGCAGGCTGTAAGCGGTCCCTGGTTTTGCATGAGCTGGGCCATGAAGGTCAGCTTGCCCCCGGGCGCCGCACAGAGGTCGAGGACGCTTTGGGCCGGTTGCGGGTCCAGCTCGGTCACGGCCAGGAGCGTGCTGGGGTCCTGGATGTAAAACAGGCCTTCCTGGAAGCTGGGCAATTGCCTGAGGGGCGGATGGGATTTGAGCTCGAAAACCAGGTTTTCCCCCACCCAATCGTGGCGGACAAAGTCATATTCCACGTTCTCGTCGCGCCACCGGGGGAGCAGCTTGGCGGCGTCGGTCTTGAGGATGTTGACGCGGGCAAAGGTTTTGGGGGGCGTGTTATTCCAATCCATCAACTGCTCCACCTGCTGGGGGCTCCACCGGCTTTGCCAACGCGCGACGAGCCATTCCGGGTGCGACCACCCCAGGTGGGGCTGGGCGGTTTTCAGCTCTGCCAGGAGGCGCCTGGTGCCGTCGAACTCGCGCAGGAAGCCGCGGAGGAGGGCGTTGACGAATCCGGCCTGGGGGCCGAAGCCGGTTTCCTTGGCCAGCTCAACGGTTTCGTGGACAGCGGCATGGTTGGGGATGCGGTTGAGCCAGAAAATCTGGTAAAGCCCGAGGCGCAGGAGGTTCTGGAGCATCGGGTCCTGGGGGCGCCCGTCGGTTTTCCGCGCGATGAGCCAGTCGAGGGTGGCCTGCCAGCGGACGATGCCGTAAACAAGCTCCTGGCAGAGGTGCCGGTCGGCAGTCGAAAGGCGCGTTTGGGCCAGCGCGGACTCGAGGATGTCTTCGATAAACTCCCCGCCCGCGCGCCGGTGCAGGACACGGATTGCAATTTCTCTTGGTTTTTGGACGCTCACAACGTTTAATAAAGGGCATTGTCTCGGACGACGCGAGCGCTAAGATACATTATGAGAGAAGAATTTGAAAAACTGGTAGCGGCGGGGAAGCTGGATCGGCAGCATATCAACTCTCTTGTGCTGCTGACCGACAGCGGTTTTTGCATGCACAAGAGCTGGGGGTTCGGGCGCATCCAGGGAGTGGATACCGTTTTTGCCCGGTTCACGATTGATTTCGACAACAAGCCGGGCCATGCCATGGATTTGGCATTTGCCGCCGAGTCGCTCAAGCCGATTGCCGGGAGCCACATCCTGGCCCGGAAGGCATCCGACGCCGAGGAACTGAGGAAGATGGCTGCGACCAACCACCTGGAGCTGGTCAAGCTGGTGCTGAGCAGCTACGACGGCAAGGCGACGGTTGACCAGATCCAGCAGGCGCTTGTTCCGGACATTGTGCGGGAGGATTGGAAGAAGTGGTGGGAGGCCGCCAAGCGCCAGTTGAAGAAGGACGGGCATTTCCAGGTGTCTGCGAAGAAGACCGATCCGATCATTTACCAGGAGAAAGAGGTTTCCCTTCAGTCACGGCTGCTTGCCGAGTTCCGGGCGGCGAAGGGGCTGAAGGCACGAATCGCCGTGGCGGCGGAGATCCTGCGAAGCGCCAGCGACCTTTCGGACCCGAAGGCGGCGGCTGCGGAAGTTGTCGGGGCGCTGAACACGGAGATCGGCAGCTACCAGCGCAACCAGCCGGCCGTGGCCCTGGAAGCGATATTCGTCCGCGACGACATCCAGAGCGTTGCCGGTCTGGCAGCCAGCCCGGACGCGGTTCAAGAGCGGGCGATCTGGGTTGGGGATGCGCAGCTGAGCCCGCTGCTGGAACAGCTACCGGCGGCCAAGCACCGCCGGGCGCTCGAGTCGTTCAAGGCGGCCAACCCCGGGAACTGGCACGATGCCCTGCGGCTGGCCCTGAACAACGCCTCTGCCAAGCTCTGCCGCGAA
>JAPLUA010000384.1 GCA_026397855.1 Verrucomicrobiota bacterium
ACTGGCCGCCAGCGACCCAGCCCGGGCGTGCCAGGTGATTAATTGTGGCGGCGTGTCCTATGCCAGCTACCGGCTCGCGCCGCTGGTGAGGGAGGTGCTGCATTACCAGCCCGATCTCATCATATTGGCCACCGGCCACAACGAATTCCTGGAGGACCGGACCTACCGGGCGATCAAGTCGCGCCACCCGGCATGGGCCCGTCTGCAGAATGCGGCCTGTTCGCTCCGGCTCTTCAACCTCGCCCGCCGCGGGATCGGCCGCGGCACCGCTCCCGTATCGGGGCTCTCATCCGAGGTCGAGCCCAAGCTGGACCAGGTCAGCGGCTATGCTTCCTACCATCGCGACGACGCCTGGCACGAGCGGGTGGTTGCGCAATTCAACGAGTCGGTCCGCACGATCGTCGCCGACTGCCGGGCTGCGGGTGTTCCTGTCTTGCTGGTGAAACTGGGCTCGAACCTGCGCGATTGCCCGCCCTTCAAATCCGAGCATCGGGCCGGCCTGACCGCCGACCAGGAACGCGCCTGGCAGGAGGCCTTTACGGCCGCCGGGGAGGCCGAAGCCGCCGATCTCCGCCATGCGCTCGATCTCTATCGGAAGGCGGAAGCGATTGACGGCGATTACGCGTTGCTCGCCTACCGCATCGCCCGCACTCTTGACCGGTTGGGGGGCAGGACCGAAGCCGGGGCTTATTATGCAAGGGCCCGGGATCAGGATGTATGCCCGCTGCGAATCATCACCCCCCTGGGAGAAGTTCTCAGTCGCGTCGCGTCGGAAACCGGTACGCCGTTGGTGGACGCCGCCGGCCTGATCGCAATGCAGGCTTCCGATGCCATTCCTGGCTTTGACTGGTACCTTGACCATGTCCATCCCACCCTCGGAGGACACCAGAAGATCGCCCAAGCCCTCACGGCGGAGGCGCGACGCTGCCGCCTGAGCCCGGGTGACTTCATCTGGCCGGAGACCGCGCGCCGCGAGGCTTATGCCGACCACCTCAAACGGCTCGGTCCACGGTATCTGGCCGACGGCCGGCGGCGCGTCATCTGGCTGGAGCACTGGGCCCGGCGACAGCGGTTGCTCGAAGAGACCCTTCCCCGGGACGCGCAGGGCTATATCCGTCTCGGCTTCCGCAGCCTTGACCTGGGGGATGAGGATGGTGCCTGGCAGGCCTTTGGCCAGGCGCTCAAGCTGGATCAGGGGGCGATGGAATCAATCCGCGCGCGCGCCCGGGAGCTCGATGCCGAAGGCCGGCCCGATTCCGCCGCCGATCTTCTTGCAAGGGCTGCATCCGCGGCCCCCGTCGGCCGGTAAACCGTCGATCTATATCCCGGGCTGCTTCTTGAGGAGCTGGGTGATGGCCTTAACGGCGAGTTCCATCGGGAAAACCGGCTTCGAGATGAGTTCGTCCCCGCCGCTCAGGACGCTCTTGGCGCGGTTCTCGAAATCATTGTAAGCGGTGACGTAGATGACCGGGGTCTGCAGGTAGCCGGGCAGGAGGCGCAGCCTGCGGCAAAGCTCGAACCCGTTCATGCCGGGCATTTGCACATCCAGCACCACCAGTTCGTATTGCTTTTCCTGCATCCACTGAAGCGCCGCCTTCGGATCATCGGTGCTGCGCGCGTCCAGGCCAGCTCGG
>JAPLUA010000307.1:0-1400 GCA_026397855.1 Verrucomicrobiota bacterium
GCCGGAGAGGCTGTGGATGGCGCATCAGCCCGAAAAGCAGCGTTTCTCACCGAAACCAGGCAAATCAGCCCCGGATTGGCTGGCGGAACGGCAACAGAACTTCGGTTCTGCTGGGTCTTATGCAAGTAAGACAGCGGTAAGACGGGGGTAAGACAGCGGTAAGCTTAATAGAAATTGTATTAAGCCTACCGCTGTCCTCCCACTCCCGGGTCAATCCGGTGCCCAAAGCCGCCTGGGCGGCTGGAATGGAGGGGGTCTTCCAAGCCTGCTTGGCCCCCTCGGATCGCTAAAAGCCCCCGCCTAACGTCCCCGCCGTCCGCTCACTAGTTCTTGTGCGAGGTCTGTGGCGCGATACACCTTGCTGAGCGCCTCGAGGATCGCGGCGGAATGCACGGAGATAGACCGGCCCTGCTGGTCGCTGTAGAGCTCGTCCCAGGGGAGGCTCTGCAAGTTGCCGTCGAAGATGATGCCGACAAACTCCCCGGCCCGGTTGACGACCGGGCTGCCGGAGTTGCCGCCGATGAGGTCGCAGGTGCTGACAAAGTCCATCGGCGTTGCGAGGTCCAGATAGCGCTTGCGCTTCTCCCAGAGCGGGGGCAGGTCAAAGGGCGGCCGGTTCTTCATCTCTGCCGCACGCCGGTAGAGCCCGCCGAAAGTCGTGAACGCCGGCACCGGTTTACCATCCTCCTCGTAGCCCTTCACCACGCCGAACGAGAGGCGCAGGGTGAAAGTGGCGTCGGGGTAGCCGGCATTGCCGAGGAGCGACTGGCGGGCGCGCACAATGGCGGCGTGTCCCTGCTGGCGAACTTCGCCCTGGGCCTCGGCCACCTTGCGCAACGCGCGGGCATCGGCGTCCATCATGCGGGCCATCTCAATCAGGGGATCGTTGGCCGCCGCCACGGCCGCGGCGCCGCCTTCGTAAAGGCGCTTGCGGAAGGCGACATCTCGCACCCGGGTGCCGTTGACGAGCTCCGCCGCGCGGTCGCGGGGGGATTTGCCCGCCAGCACCTTTTGCACGAGCGGATCGCTCGCGCCGAGCTGGCTGGCGAGCCAGGTGAGCGAATCCCCCAGGGTCAGTATTTCGAGGTCGGTGTAGATCGGTTTCTCCGAGAATAGAGCCAGCTCAAGCGAGGTTCGGCCTGAGTCCGAGAACTCGTGCAGTCGCGCGCCGTCGGGCCTGGGTCGCTCGTCCCCGGCGCGGAGCAGGGTGCGGGCGAGCTCGAAGCACTCGGAGTTGAATCCACGCCCGGTTTCCAGCAAGGTGTGGCGCACCGCTTGGCCGGAGAGGGTCCTGGTCGCCGCGGCGATCCGGTCATACGCGGCCAGGGCGTCGGCGGACCCGGGCTGGCCGGCGATCCGGGCTTTGAAGTCCACCTCGGCTCGCGCCTTGGTCTGCATCA
>JAPLUA010000307.1:1446-6075 GCA_026397855.1 Verrucomicrobiota bacterium
TCTGCATCAGCTCCGGGCGCAGGAGGCCGGCCAGTCGGCCATCGTATGCTTTGCGGGAGTTCTGCGCCGAGAACAGGGCCTCGCGCGCGCGGCGGGCGTTTTCCTCGCTGCGGGCGCTCCAATTGGCGAGCAGGACCTCCAGACGTTTGAGCCATTCAAGGCGGAGCGGGATGAAGTGATCGCGCAGGTCCTCCAGCTCGGCTCCCGTGAGCAGGCGATTGGTGCGCGCGGGGTGGCCGGAGACAAAGACCAGGTCCCCTTCCTTCGCGCCGGCGGGCGAGAAGCGGAGGAAGTCCTTCACGCGCGCGGGCCGGCCATTCTCGTAGGCGCGGAACAGGCAGATGTCGAGGTCGTGGCGCGGGAACTCGAAGTTGTCCGGGTCGCCGCCGTAGAAGGCGATCTGCTGCTCGGGCGCGAACACGAGCCGCACGTCGGTGTAGCGTTTGTAGCGGTAAAGATGGTAGGCGCCGCCCAGCCAGAGCGTGACCACGTCCGAGCGCAGGCCGGTCTGCCCCACGGACTCCTTCTCGATGGCGGCAATGATCCGGCGTCGGGCGGCAAAGGCTTCCCCGGGGGCTGCGCTTTTGGGCACGGCGTCATTGACGCGCGCTGTGACGTCCTCGATGGACTGGAGCACATTCAGTTCGAGGTCGAGGCACCGGGCTTCGTCGGCCGGCGTGCGGGCGAAGAACCCGTCGCGGAGATAATTCCGCTGTGCGGTGCTCAGCTTCTGCAAGGCGTCGGCGCCGACGTGGTGGTTGGAAATGAGGAGGCCGTCCTCGCTGACAAAGCTGCCCGAGCCGCCCGAGTTGAAGCGGATGGAGGCCTTCTGCAGGTGATCGAGCCAGGCCGGGGCGGCGTCAAACCCGTAACGCTCGCGCAGGAGTTCGCGGGGGGGCTGGTTGAAGAGCCAGAGGCCTTCGTCGGCGCAGGCGCCAAGAGCCAGGGCGCAGGATAACATGGTGGGCAGTGAGGTTTTCATCCGCCGCAGGATTGCGAGAGAGGTTGAGCATTCATAATCGGGCTGTATGTCAGGCCCGATTTCTTACCGTATCCGGCGAAGAAACGCCAGCGCCCGGTTTGCCCCCCTGAACCGCCGGGCAGCGCAAAAAAGCTAGCGTGACGGCGCGCGGCATCTGACAATTGCCTGGATGAGCCTCGAATTAAATGAACCGGAAACGGGTCAGGGCGTCCCGCCGGAAACCGCCCAGGACGCCGACCTGGATTTGCCGATCCAGGGTTTCAAGGGCACGCCGGACGAAATCGAACGCCAGTGGTTCGAGAAGATCTATACCGGCCGGGGCGACCGCCAGAAGCAGTTGACGCTGCGGGCTGTCCTGATGGGCGGGGTGCTGGGGATGTTCATGTCCATCTCCAACCTCTACACGACCCTGAAGCTGGGCTGGTCGTTTGGCGTGGCCATCACGGCATGCGTCCTGTCCTTCGTGATCTGGAACACCATCCGCTCGGTTTTCGGGGGGCGGCTGAGCCAGATGACCATGCTGGAAAACAACTGCATGCAGTCCACGGCGACGGCGGCCGGCTCCTCGACCGGCGCGGCGATCGGGACGGCGTTTGGCGCCTTGCTGTTGATCGAAGGCGGGCACCGGCCCTGGTACGTTGTCGCCTCCTTTGCGCTGTTCGCGGCCGCGCTGGGGGTGTTCCTGGCCATCCCGATGAAGCGCCAGATGGTGAACCAGGAGCAGTTGAAGTTCCCCAGCGGCATCGCCGCCGCCGAGACGCTGCGCAGCCTCTACTCGAAGGGCTCGGAAGCGATGAGGAAGGCATGGGCGCTCCTGTTCTCGCTGGTAGCGGGCGGGCTGGTGGGGTTGCTCCGCAGCTACAGCGCGCTCGTTGAGCAGCTTCGCGGCAGCGGCCGGCCGCAGGTCTGGCTGGAGAAGCTGCAGGCCGCGGTCTTCATTCCTGATTCGCTCAACTTTCCCCAGTGGATGAACCCGCTGGCGCGGGGGCAGATGGCCGGGTTCGCCTTCGAGCCGAGCGTGCTGCTGATCGGGGCTGGAATGATAACGGGCCTGCGCGTTTCGCTGTCCATGCTGCTGGGCTCCGCAGTGCTCTACTTTGTCGTCGCCCCCCACCTCGTGGCCATTGACCTGGCCCACGCCGGATTGGCAGGCTACGTGCCGTCCTTCGCGATGAAGCCGAGCGGCGATATTCTCCCGACCCGCTGGGCGTTGTGGGGCGGGACTGCGATCATGGTGTTTTCGAGCCTGACCACGGTGGCCTTGCAGTGGCGCACGCTGGCACGGGCATTCACTCTTTTCAAGAAGAGCGAGCGCCCGGCGCACAGCGCGGCGATGGACGCCATCGAGGTGCCGGTCTCGTGGTTGGTGGCGGGCCTGATCCCCATCACCATCGGCATGGTCCTGGTGCAGTACCTGGCTTTCCACGTTTCCATTTTCCTCGGACTGGTCGCCGTGGCGCTCTCCTTCGTGGTCTCGCTCGTCTGCTGCCGCGCCACCGGGGAGACGGATACGACTCCCATCGGCGCAATGGGCAAGCTGACCCAGTTGCTCTACGCCGCCTTGCCGGGGGCACAGGGGATCGCCTCCATCAACCTGATGGCGGCCGGGGTCACGGCATCCGCCGGAGGCGCGGCGGCCGACCTGCTGACCGACCTGAAGAGCGGCTACATCCTGGGGGCGAACCCGAGGAAGCAGTTCATTGCCCAGTTCGTCGGCATTTTCTTCGGCCTGGCGGCTGTCGTGCCGGCCTGGTTTGCCATGGTGCCGAACAAGCAGGCGCTGGAGGCCTTCAATCCGCCGGCGACCTACATGTGGAAGGCGGTGGCGGACTTGCTGACCCAGGGGTTGCACATGCTGCCGGTTACCGCGATCTGGGCGATCGTCATCGGCGCTGTCGTGGGTGTGGCCTTGCCGCTGGCTGGCATGCTTTTCCCGAAAGCGCACCCGTATCTGCCCTCGGCCATGGGTCTAGGTCTCTCGTGGGTGATGCCTTTTCAGAACAGCTTCTCCTTCGCCATCGGGGCTGTAATTGTGGCCGCCTGGGCCAAGTTCAGCCGGAAGAACTCGGAGCTGTATTACGTCCCGATCGCTTCGGGGCTGATCGCCGGCGAATCCCTGATTGCGGCGATCATCGCCATTGCCTGCACCATCGTGGGCTTCCTGGCAACCCGGTGAGGCTGGTGTGCCCCCGCGTCGTGGGCTTCCTGGCAACCCGGTGAGGCTGGTGTGCCCCCGATGCGTTTGGTAGTAACCGCCCCCGGCGAGGCTACGAACGCAGGAAGAGTTCGGCGGCGGCATCCGCGAATCGCATCCCCAGCGGCGTGAGCCGGAAGCGGTCGCGCGTGAGCCGGCCCCAGCCCTGCTCAGAGAGGCGGGCCATGTCGCCGCCCCATTCCCCGGGCAATTCGTGGCCGGTGATGCGCCGGAACTCCGCGAACGGCCAGCCTGCCGCCATGCGCAGGCCGAACGCCGCCGTTTCCCCGGCCCGGGCCAGGGGGGTGAGTTCCTCCTGGGATTCGATCGCGCGCCGGCCCCGTTCGATCTGCTCGCAGTAGAGCGGGGTGTTGGACCAGTTCTTCGTCCGGACACCCCGGACGTAGCTGGTTGCGCTTGGCCCGAGCCCGTAAAAGGAGCCGCCGCGCCAGTAGTTTACATTGTGCCGGCAGGCATGGGAGGGGATGCGGGTCGCCGGAGTCCGGGGGGGGGCGGCCCGGTCGCGGGCGAAGTTGGATATTTCGTAGCGTGTCAGGCCGGCGGCGGCGGCGTGCTCGACCAGTTCCTCATACATGGCGCAGGCCAGATCCGGGTCCTCCGACACCTCGCCTGCCTGCAATTGCGCGTAAAGCGGGGTGTCCTCCTCGTAGGTGACCTCGTAGCTCGAGAGGTGTTCGCAGCCCATGGCGGTCGCCTCTTGCAACGTTTCCCGCCACACCTGGAGCGTCTGGCCGGGAATCGCGAACATCAGGTCCAGGTTGAGGTTGTCAAAGCCGGCCTTCCGCAACGTGTCGAACGATTTGAAGGCCATCTGGCGCGTATGCACCCGTCCCAGGCGGTCCAACAGCGCCGGGTCGAAGGATTGCACCCCCAGGGACAGGCGGTTCACGCCGGCAGCCCGGAGCAGGCGGGCTTTGTCGAGCGAGACGGTGGCCGGGTTGCATTCCACGGTCCACTCGGCGGCACCCGTCAGCCCCAGGCGATCCATGGTGCCGAGGATCTGCTTCCATTGCCGGAGGTTGAGCATGGAGGGGGTGCCGCCGCCGAAGAAAATCGTGCGCGGCTTCAGGTCCGCCGCCACCATTTCGAGTTCGCGGGTGAGCGCCCCGATGTAGCGGTTGATCAGGTCGCCGTTGGAGGCTTCCGAGTAGAATGCGCAGTAGCCGCACTTGCTCGCGCAGAAGGGCACGTGGAGGTAGAGGCTGCCAATCGGCCGGGGGGGTGGATTAGCCATGGCGGAAGAATGAAGCCCGGGAGCGTCCAAGCAGGGACGAGTCCAACCTCCTGATGTTCCACGGGCGATCCACAGGGAGCCGGATTCGCTTTCGCACCATCCCCTAGTCAATCTGCAGGGCCTGGTCGAGAAACTGGGGCAGGTGGGTTAGGATGGCGGCTTCACCCACAATCAGGGTCGCCCCGGCCGCCCTGGCCG
>JAPLUA010000367.1 GCA_026397855.1 Verrucomicrobiota bacterium
CTTTGGGATTTGATCCCTCGTGGGACCGTTTGTTAACCCCCAAAGAATCCACCCTGCCGCTTGGATTGTCACGCAGCCAAATGTGCCAAGTCATTTTCCGAGAATCATCACCCATGCCGGGTCGAGCTCAGGAAGTCTGAAGTTAGCGGGGTCACAACAACACTTCTCCGCTGGTTTTAGCATTCTCATTGATGGTTCAGCAGGGGCAACCCCGGCTATGGCGTTTGACCTTGTCTGAGCCGGTTAGCGTTAACAAGACTGCTCTCCGAGGCCCCGGCTGCCCATAAGTGGCTCCGGTCACCGCCGTAGCCGCCGAGGCTTTGGATCGGGCGGCGACAGGCGCAGTTCGCCCCATCGGCCGGGAGGGAAAACGAGGTCCGGATCCCATTTCTTGAAGCGCTTGTCGCCGCGCGCCGGGATGGGGGTGCAAGCGATCAGGCGGAGTTCGCGGGCGAGCTTCTCGCGCAAGATGCGCCGCTGCCTGAAGCCTCCGAAGACGGCGCCCGCAATTGCTAGAACGAAGAAAAAGCCCACCCAACCGGGGGGTGTCTTTGGGAATGCACGAGTCGGGGTTCCCAACATAATCCATACCCAGACAAGCATCCCCAACTCCCGCTTGACGGCCTGGACAGCGGCGTAGGCCGGACGCCCGGTCCAGGCGCTGATCCACATTGCCCGGGAGGCCGTCGCCAGGTGCTCGGCGAACCAGAATGAGATCAGCATGCACCAGGCTGACAGATAGATCACCGCCAGTGCCATGCTCCAGCCGGGCGCGGCAAAACCGCTGCCGCAAAGAGCCACATCGAACGCCAGCAGGGCTACCCACACGACCCGGAATTGGACGATCATGGCCTTGCATTGGCCGTCCACGATGGCCTCCGGATCCAGCGGGGTGCTCAACAAGACTTCGAATCCGCCGGTCTGGCGTTCCTCGGCCAGTCGCCGGCCCGCTGCGTAGGCCAGGATCCAATTGACGCACAGGTGCAGGAAAATGGAACTGGCAAAGGCATTCGCGGGTCCCGGCCACCGTCTGCCCGCAGCCGCCCAACCGGCCAGCCATAGCAGGGCGGCCATTCCGAGAAAGGCCAGCGCCAGGAGGGCAGGACGGCGATCGCGCGCCGCCAGCCAGCAAAAGGGATCGGACGGGAGCAACCGCGCGCGCAGTCGCCAGCGCCAGACCTCGCTGCCGCGCGCCCAGCTTTGCCAGCGTTTGCGCCAGCCTTGTGGCGTCAGCGTTTCCGGGCCCTCCCGCCACGTGCGCTGTAAAACGGTCGCCGCCAGAAAGAGTGCGATCAGCGCATAGACCAGGGTGAAGCCGGAGCCGATCCAGAACAGGCGCGGGGAGCCGCCCGCGAAATTGGTGAACACCAGGTAGGGCGGATAGGCCGGGCTGAGCGTCAGCCATTCGAGGGGCAGCGCCGCGGTAAGCGAGGCCGTGGTGGTGAACCATCGCATGAGAGGGGGCGCGAGGCTCAAGAGGGCCGTCACGATCAGCGCGGTGGTTTGGGCCTGTCCCCCCTCACGATGGACCACCGACGAAAGCAGGCCCAGGGCCACGCAGAAGAGCAGCCCGTTGGCGAGGAAAGCCAGCGCGCACAGGAATTGGGTGGCAGACACGCCCCCCGCCAGAAATGGAATTGCGAAGAACGGCAAGGTGCCGAGCAGGGCGTAAGAGGCGAGCAACCCGGCGCCCAACAGCTTGTTCAGGAAGATTGCCAGCGGCCGCAGGCCGGCCAGGACCAGCAGCCCAAGCGTGCCGTTGCGTCGTTCCTCGCTGAACAGGTCGGCCGTTAACCCAAAGCCGCGCGATACGACCCCGAGGCATCCCAGGCCGCACAACCAGGTAAACAGCGTCCGGCCCATCGTGCGCGGTGAGGCGAGGCCGAGGACCAGGAGAAAGAGGAAGCATATTGCGCCCGCGGTGCACGCTGCGGCCAGCCACTGTCGGCGGGCGTTGCGGCGCAGCAAAGCGACGCGTAACTCCCGTTCGACCATCGGCGGCAACATGGAGGCACTATAGCAGTGCGCGCCCCCGTTTGCGAGAGCAACGGCAAGCTGGAAGCTTGCCGGGACGGGCGCAAGCCGGAGGCTTACGCTACTGCGTTCGGGCGCTGAAAAACTGAAGGCAGGCAATAGCTTTCCTGTTGACGCTGCTCGCGGCTTTTGAAAGAGTCGCCCGATGCATGGTGTGCCCGACAGACAATTCTCCATCATCCGCGCATCGCTCGCTCTGGGTGCGTGCGCGAAGGTGATTTATCATCAATTCAAGAGCCGGGGCGCGATGGCGGCACTGCTTCTTGCTGCGGCCGTTTCGCTGCCTGCGGCGGAAAAGGCTTCTGCCGTGGCGCCGGAGCTTCAGGTGGCCGATAAGTTCTTCCTCGCGATTCCCAAGGGAGGGCTTGGCAAGGATTACTTGTTCAGCGCATCGCTGATCCCGCAGGGGCATTCGCCCACGAGCCACGGGCTGGCGGGGAAGATCGTGTCGTTTGAGCTGTTTCCCGACGGCGTGGATATGTATGAGTCCACCAAGGGGCTGGTGGTCACGGCGGACCTGCCTGCGCGGCGGCTGCTGGCGAACTTTCCCATCGTGCGCCAGGACGCCGACCGGGTGGTGATTGATTTCAACAAGGGGATGAGGCGCGTGTTCACGCAGTCGTGGACGGAAGGGGGCCGGCTGGATCTTTCGTCCCATGACAACGTGCTCGAGGTGCCGGAAAGCCGCGTCTTCGAGGCGCGCGCGGACGGACGGCAATTGATCATCCGCCAGAGCGTCCAGATGCGCAGCCGCGAGAGCAGCGCCGACGTGGAGTCGCGCTACGAGGTGCGCTATTTCATCACGCCGTATCAGCCGGGCGACTTTGCGGGCAAGGAGCCGGGCGTGGTGGATTCGCGCTACACGAAGTTCTTTGAAACCGAAGGCCGGCTGGAGCCGGGAACGGGGCGGGTGTCCTCCCGCATAGACCGGTTCGACCTGAAGCAGCCGGTGGAGTTTTACTACTCCGCCAACACGCCCCCGGAATTTGTCGGGGCGGTAAGGGACGGGATCCTGTATTGGAACCGCGTCTTCGGCAAGGAGGCCGTGACGGCGAAGAAGGCGCCGGACGGCGTTACCGCGCCGGACGCGAAGCACAACCTCGTGCAATGGGTGCCGTGGGACAAGGCTGGCTTCGCTTACGCCGACCTTTTGGTGGACCCGCTCAACGGCGAATCGGAGCACGGCCAGGCGTATATGACCAGCGCCTTCAGCTTCAAAGGCAAGGCGACGGCCCGGGCGCTGCTCCGCGCGATGGAGGAGGTGGCCGCGGTGAAGAAGGACGACAAGAAAGGCCCGGCACAACTGGGCGTGCCGTTCCTCGCGTCGGCGGCGTGCTGCGAGCTGGACCCGCGAGTGTTTGCCCGGCAGATGGCGCACGGCCTCCAGGAGTTGCTGGCCAACGATGCGCTGGCCGACGAGACCGTGCTGCGCGTGGCCCAGGATTACGTCCGCGAAGTGGTGGCTCACGAGGTCGGCCACATCATGGGGCTGCGCCACAATTTCGCCGGCAGCCTCGGCGCGACGCTCACCGCCAAGGAACTCGGCGAATGGTTCCGGGACTACCTGCTTGGCAAGCCGCTCGACGCCTACACGAACAAGCTCTCCTCGGCTTCGATCATGGAATACACCGTGTTCAAGGGCAGCGTCTTTGTTGGTTGGCAGATGCGGACGCTCAAACAGCCGCTGCCGCACGACCGCGCCGCGATCGGCTGGGGCTATTACGACAGCGCCGAGGCGCGCACGAACAGGATGCTGTTCGCCACCGACGACGACGTGGGTCGCTACGGTGATGTGCAGCGGTTCGATTACGGGCAGGACCCCGTCGTCAGCGCCTACGCCGAGACCGCGCAGATCATTGACCTGCTGCCGAACAACCTCATCGAGCGGTTTATCAGCGCCCGCGCGCCGCAAAACCCGCTCGACCGGATTCCGCTGGAACAGGTCAATCTGAACTACACCGCCACCGCCGGGGAGATCGCCTCGGAGTTCGTCAAGACGCTCGCCTGGTTCCGCGCCGACACGCGCTCGCTGCGGGTCGAAAACGCATTCGATTACATCGGCGACCTGAACCTCAAGGAACGCCAGGCCGCCCACTGGAAGTATCTCAAGGCCCAGGTCGAGCAACTGAACGGCGTGGACCGCGCGCTGTTCTCGCCGTTGCCGGCGGAGTTCAAGCTCGAACTCAAGGACGAGCCGGCCGGCATCCCCATCGTGCAGCGGCTGAGCGCCACCAACCTGGTCGCGCGGCTGGAAAAGC
>JAPLUA010000042.1 GCA_026397855.1 Verrucomicrobiota bacterium
GACCACGGGCCGCCCACCGCACACGCGCGGATTCATTTCAATGCGCTCGTTCATGCCTTGAACGTAGCCTCGACGCACAAGGTCGCCAAGCAGTTTCTCCCAAGCCTTTCCCCGGAATTAATGACTAGACACGGGCCAACCAAGTGAAACGGATCTATCTTGCGACTCGCGCGCGATAGAACTGCTGGTTGCAGCTGTCTGCCTGGCTGTTGGTGTATAACACGCTGCCAGTGAGATTAGTTGCCACCCAAATTGGCTGCCAGTTGGTAGCAAGGCAATCTGACGCGGCTTGGAGCTCATATACATGGTTCGTGGGCCCCGTCACTTGAATCGCCAGCACGCCATTGGTCGCGTTCAGTGGGAAGATGGATAGCCGCGGGCGTAGCGGCGGGTTCACGATGGAAATGGTCCACAAGGGGGCCAGCGTTTCGCCGGGCACCTGCGTGGTCCAATTGGTGCCGCCATCGCTCGTGTGCAGAATACTGCCGCTTTTTGACGTTTCTGCATTGACGACGGCCCAGGCCTCTTCGGAGCTGGCGGCGCTGATGCCCATCGTGTAAGGTGGCGAACCCGGGCTGTCCCAGTGTCGTCCGGCATCAGTGGAGCGAAGGATTTGGCTGTCGCAGGCCACCCATACCGTGGAGGTGTTCACTGCGGAAACCTCATTGGCGTCGCCCAAGCCGAGAGAATACTTCCTCGTCCAGTTCGATCCGCCATCACCGGTGTGCAGAACCACATATCCTCCATCGGGATTGCCACCCACGGCCCAGGCCGAGTTGGCATCCACCGCCGAAATCCCAAGCAGGGTTTGAGCCTTGAAGACATCGCCGTTGGTTTGGCGCAGCCAGGTCAAGCCGGCGTCGCCGCTCTTGAGGATGGTCGCAAACCCATTGTTGCTCCCTCCGGTCGCCCACACGTTCACTCCGTCAGGCGAATGAATGCCCTGGAAGGCTGTGCTCTCGTAGCCGGTCGGGATTTGGTTGGTCCAGCTATCGCCCCCATCGCTGGTATGCAGAATCGTGCCCACGCCCACGGCCCAGGCTTGCGCGGCACTGGAGGCAAAGACCTTCTTCAGCTCAGTCAATTCACTATGCGGGATACCGGTGAAGGAACCCTTCCGCACCCAGTTGGTGCCCCCGTCGGTTGTCCGATAAATGCTCGCGTAGCCGCCGTGCGGGTCGCCGACCGTCCAGACCGTGGAGGCGTCCACCGCCGATACGCCATACAGGTTTACGTCTGCGATTTGTCCGGCGCCTTGACGGGTCCAGTTGGTCCCACCATCCGTCGTTCGCATGACGGTGCCATAGCCATTGGTGTGGTTGCCGACTGCCCAGCCCACGTACGGGTCTGCCCAGGCCGCCGAGACGGACGCCGCCAACAGGAGTGCTGATAAGAACTTGGTTTTTGCGCGCCCGCTTGCACTTGACGCTGCGCGGGTAAAGGGGGGGTGTTTTTTGCTATCATTCATTGCGGCCCCATTATCCCAGCCTTGGCAAAGGGCGTCAACAGACAAGCTTTGCCGGTTGTGGGGCACGCATTCCAGCCGCCGCCACTTGAAACCGAAAAGCCGGACAGCCGGGTGTCTGCCCAAGCCGTTTCCGGCGCAACCAAAGGTGAGCGGGGGGCACAGCCGGGTGACGGCGGTGACAGCCCGCTCGATACCTCTGTTGCCTCGCAGGCTAAATGAGTTGACCATGCCAGTTAAACAAAGACAGAATTGCGAAATGAAGATCCTTGCCACTAGAAACCTTCTCACAACCGCGCGAGGGCACGCGGCGCTCGGGGGTGTGAAATATCCGGGCTGGCCGCTAGAAACCTCCTCCTAACCGCGCTCGTTGACGTGCTGGCTGGCATGACGTCTTCTCTCAAGCCCACCGGCTTTGGTAATCCATGAAGAAGCTCTCCGACTGCCGCGTCCTGATCGTGGACGATGCCAAGGCCAACCTCGACATCCTGGTCGAGGGATTGAAGGCCGACCACAAGCTCAGCCTGGCCCTCAACGGCGAGATGGCCCTCCAGGTCGCCGCGCGCAATCCCCCCGACCTGGTGCTCCTGGACATCGTCATGCCCGGCCTGGACGGCTACGAAGTCTGCCGCCGCCTCCGCCAGATGCCAGAGACCGCCGAGGTGCCGATCATGTTCCTCTCGTCGCTTGAGGAGGTGCAGAACAAGACGCGGGGCTTCGAGGCGGGCGCCAACGATTACCTGACCAAGCCCTTCGAGATGCTGGAGGTGAAGGCGCGCGTGCGCTCGCTCCTCAAGGCCAAGGCCTACAGCGACGCGGCGAAGGAGCAGATCGCCAGCGAACTCCGCGTGGCCCGGGAAATCCAGATGGGGATGCTCCCCCGCGAGTTCACGGCCGTGGAGCAGGCCTATTCCGTCAGCTTCGGCGCCGTGCTCGAGCCGGCGCGCGAAGTCGGCGGCGATCTCTACGGCATCTGCGCCGCCGGACCCGATCGGCTGGTGGTGTTCCTGGGGGACGTCTCCGGCAAGGGCATCCCCGCCTCGATGTTCATGGTCCGGGCCATCAGCCTCGCGCGGTTGCTGGCCCGGGAAGTGGCGGAGCCGGAGCGGATCCTGGCGCGGCTGAATGATGAGCTCGCGGCCGATAACCCCTCGGGCATGTTTGTCACCTTCCTGTGCGGGGTGTTCGAGCCCCTGTCCGGCCGGCTGACGCTGGCCAATGCTGGCCATTGCCGTCCTGTCCTGCTGCCCGCGGGCGAGCCGCCCCGTTGGGCGGTCAGAAATCTCGGGACAGCTCTCGGCTTCGAGCCCGGGCTCGCCTTCGAGCGCACCGAGCTGACCTTGCGCGAGGGCGACACGTTGATTCTCTACACCGATGGCGTCAGCGAAGCCTTCAACCCGCAGGATGAATGCTACGGCACCGATCGCCTCCTGGTGGATGCGGCAACCTTCGCCGGCGAGCCCGCGCCCGCGATCGTTGCCGGATTGCTCCAGCGGGTACGCGCCTTTGCTGGCACCGCCCCGCAGTCCGACGATATCGCCATCCTCGCGCTGCGAGCTGGCAGGCGGATGCAGGATCCTTCTAGCCGTGAAGCCGGGGAGAATATCTCGCCCCTCACCAAGCGGCTGGCGTCCGCCTGAGCCGTTGCGCTATGATCATCCCCGATCGCACAATGAACGAAAAATAGCTTTGCCAGAATGGACCAAACAGCAGAACACTAAGCCTCACATAATTATATGCCTATCGAAATACAGATCCAGAAGAGCGTCAGCCCGCAGAATGCGGGCACCGTCACCGTAAAACTCAATGGCAGCCTCGACACCGTGACTGCACCGGAGTTGGAACGTCAACTTGCGCCGGTGCTGGGCGGCCCGATCAGAGATCTGGTGTTTGACCTCGCCCAATTGAAGTTCATCAGCAGCGCCGGGCTCCGGATTTTTGCATCCGCCCGCAAGCTCCTCAAGGCGAAGGGCGGCCAGACCTCCTTCATTCACATGCAGCCCCAGATCGAGGAGGTCTTCGAGATCATCAAGGCTCTTCCCGGCATCGCCATCTTCAAGGATGTGGCCGAAATGGACCGCTACCTGGCCGCCCGGCAGCGCATGCACCAGGACAACCCGTGACCAGGCCGGAGCGCCGGCCATTACCACGTCATCAACGGGCCTTCCCGCCCCATGAATAGCCGCATCCTGGTGGTGGACGATACACCTGCGAATATCCAGGCGCTGTCCGCTATCCTGAAGGAAAAGGGCTTCCAGATCAGTGTCGCAACCAATGGCCGGCTGGCGCTGGAACTGGTCGCCCGCTTGCGGCCCGACCTGATCCTGCTCGACGTGATGATGCCGGAGATGGATGGCTTCGAGACCTGCCGCCTTTTGAAGGCTTCCCCCGCCACGAGGCACATCCCCGTCATTTTCCTCACCGCCCGCGTCGAATCCGAGGACATCGTCAAGGGGTTCGAGTTGGGCGCCGTGGATTATGTGGCCAAACCCTTCAACACCTGCGAGCTCCTGGCCCGCGTCAACACCCACCTGACGCTTGACCGCCTGCACCGCGAGAACGAGAGCCTGCTGCTCAGCATCCTGCCGGCCTCCATTGCCGCGCGGCTGAAGTCGGGCGAAGCCGGGATTGCCGACCACTTTCCCGAGGTGAGCGTGCTTTTCGCCGACATCGTGGACTTCACCACCCTGTCCAACGGGCTGTCGCCCCAGCCGCTGGTCGCCCTGCTGAACGATCTCTTCACCCAGTTCGACCACCTGGCCAACGAGCACAACGTGGAGAAGATCAAGACGATCGGCGACTGCTACATGGCCGTCTGCGGCGTGCCTGAGAACCGCCCGGACCATGCAGCCGCGCTCGCCGACATGGCGCTGGGGATCGTCGAGCACCTCAAGCAATTCAACCGGACGCGGGGCACCGACCTGAAAGTCCGCATCGGGCTCAACACCGGCCCCGTGGTGGCCGGTGTGATCGGCCGCAGCAAGTTCATTTACGACCTTTGGGGCGACACCGTGAACACCGCCAGTCGCATGGAGGCGACCGGCCTGCCAAACCGTGTGCAGGTGACTGCCGAGATGCAGCGCGTCCTGGCGGTGGATTTTGACTTCGAGGAGCGGGGCGAAATCGAGGTGAAGGGCAAAGGCCGCCTGCGCACCTGGCTGCTTCTCGGCAGGAAGACCGACTCTTCCCGACGACCCGATGCACCCGTGCCGTGAGCCCGCCGTCGCGGCGGGGGAACTTTTTCCGGGGGTAGGATGAATGCGGTCTGCCTGATCGCCGCAGCCCTCCTGCTTTTTCTGGCCCGCAACACCCAGGGCCAGACAACCAATGCCGCATCGGCCCCCGCATTGGAGGGTTCCACCAACTCCTGGACCTTCTCCGCCTTCGCCTACATCTATTTCGTGCCCAACGATCGGGATTATGTGAACCCGATCCTGACCGCGGATCACAACTGGCTCCACCTCGAGGCCCGCTACAATTACGAGGCGCGCGAAACCGGCTCCCTCTGGGCGGGCTATAACTTCAGCTTCGGGCGCCGCCTCGTGCTCGGTGTGACCCCCATGCTCGGGGGCGTCTTCGGCGACCTGACAGGCGTAGCCCCCGGATGCGAGCTGTCGCTGACCTGGAGGCGGCTGGCGCTCTCCGTGCAGAATGAGTATGTCTTCGACACCGGGGATGGCCTGCTCTCTTTCTACTATAACTGGTCGGAGCTTAGCTATTCGCCCGCAGACTGGTTCCGGGCCGGCCTGGCGATTCAGCGCACCAGACTCTACCACTCCGAGCAGGACATCCAGAGGGGCTTCCTGGTGGGCTTCAATTACAGGAAGTCAACCTTTACGACCTATGTTTTCAACCTGGGCTGGACGGCCCCAACCATTGTGTTCGCCGCCGGCGTGCAGTTCTAATCCGTAACCATGCAGATGAACCTGGCCCCACTGAACCGCAGAGACGCAGCGCCGCGGAGCCGCAACCAAAGCGACACCCATTCTAACGCAGAGACGCGAAGAGCGCAGAGAAACGCAGAGAAGAAGAACCCTCTGCGAATCTCCGCGAACCTCTGCGCCCTCTGCGTTAAATCTTCGCAGCCTGCGATCAAATCGGGGCATAGCACTGCGAAGAGCGCAGAGAAAGACCGACCTGAGTTACCTGAATCTGTGTCACGGCGCTCCACGCTCCGACGCTCCACGCCCCCATGACCCCTAACACAGGCGGGTTGCTCCTGATGTACTTCGCAGCCGCTTATTTGGTGGTGCCGCTGCTTTGGCGGGCGGACACCAAACGCCATCCCGGTTTATCCGACGGGCCCCGCCTCGCACAGACCGCCAACCACATTCCCGGCGACCCGGTGAATATTGCCCTCGAGGGATCGGAAGCCGATCTCATCCGCGCCATGACCGCGGCCGGCTGGCATCCGGCAGACCCCATCACGTTCCGCAGCAGCGTCCGCATTGCCGTGGACTCGGTGTTCCACCGGCCGGACGACGACGCCCCGGTCAGCGACCTCTTCCTCTTTGGCCGGAAGCAGGATCTCGCCTTCGAGCAGCCGGTGGGCGGCAGCCCCCGCCAGCGGCACCACGTCCGGTTCTGGCGCTGGGACAAGCTCGAGGACGGTCGGCCCGTCTGGTTCGGCTCGGCGACCTATGACGAACGGGTTGGCCTGAGCCGCGAGACCGGCCAGATCACGCACCACATCGGCCCGGATGTGGATGCCGAGCGGGACCGGATAGTGGCGGACCTGCAGAAAGCGGGGCAGGCGCAGGAAACCGACTACATGGACCATTTCCATCAACAGCTCGAAGGGAAGAACGGAGGCGGCGACCCGTGGCGCACGGACGGCCGCCTTGCTGTCACAATCCTCGTGACCCACACGAACACCCCCGCCGCCGCGACCATCAAGCAGGCGACACCCTGAACATTCCCGGTTTCAGTCGCACTGCAATCAATCATACCCCCCTCAATGAACGCCCCGGTCACCAACAGCATTTACGTCACCTCCATCGAAGAGATTATCTGGGGAGCAACGCTTGTGGCTGTCACGATGGTTGTGCATGGCTTCAGCATGCTCCTGGTCCTGCGGATCAGCGGCGCCCTGAAGCAGAAGTCTGAGCCGAACGAGTCCTTCACCTGGGGGATGTCTATTCTCATCCTCGCCAGTTGGATGATCCTGCTGGTCCATCTTGTGGAGGTCTTTGCCTGGGCGGGCTTCTTCCGGTGGCAGGACGCGGTGGCGGTGGCCGACGGCAAAGCCAACAGCAGCCTCTGCTACTATTTCGCCCTGATGGATTACACCACCCTCGGCTGCAGCTATAACCTCCGGGAACGCTGGCGCCTGCTCGAGGGCATGATTGCCATGGCGGGCCTGCTCACCTTTGCCTGGTCCACGGGCGTCCTGCTCACGCTCGCTCAGGATTTCCAAAATAAACAACTGCTGATCCTCAAGCAGCGGCGGGAAAAGCGCATGCACAAACCCACCGCGCCCCCCTCCACCCCCAAGCCAACCACCCCGAAATCATAATCACCCACCCCGCGCCCCACCCATCACGCATCACGCATCACGCTACCCGCCGCCTCCCGTTTCTTCTCCTGCCGCTCCCAGTACCAGGCCACCCAAACGCTGACCTCGTATAGCAACTGCAGCGGCAGCGCCATGAGCACCTGCGTAATCACTTCAGGCGTGGTCAGCAGCGCGCCGAGGACGAAGTTGATTACGATCACATACCGGCGCGCGGCGGCAAGCATCTTGTAGTTGAGCAGGCCGATCTTCACCAGCGTCAGCACCACCACGGGCAGCTCGAAGCCTAGCCCCATGCCGAGCATGAACTTGCAGACAAACCCGATGTAATCCTCGGCCCGCCATTGGTTGGCGGTGAAGCCCATCCATTCCGCGTATTGCGCCGAGGCGCTCAAGGCCACAGGCATCAGAACGAAATAGCAGAAACAGACGCCAGTGAGGAACAATCCCGCGCCGAAGCCAAGGCCGCGATAGATATACTTCTTCTCCCGTATCTTCAGCGCCGGGAAAATAAAGTGCGCCAGGAAATACAGGATGAACGGCGCCGAGATGAGCAGCCCCCCAAAGAACGCCACCTTTGTCGCGACGATGAACGAGCCCGCCGGGCTCAGATTGATGATCTCGATGGATCCCTTCGCGTGTTCCGGTCCCTCCTCATCCTTTTGCGCGACCACCGTTAGAACCTGGTGGTCATTGATCGTGACAGGCACGATTTGCAGTTGGACGTAGTGGTTCGTGCCGGTGATCGCAGCCAGCGGATCGTTGGTGGCGACCTGAACGATGCCAAGCTGGTTGGTGCCGAGCAGCACCCGGGCGGTTTGCTCGTGGGTCGGCTTTTTGAATTGGGCCCGGCTCAACGGCCATTCCAGCACCTTGACGACGTAATTACCCGCGAGCAGGCAGCCGAGCATGGCGACACCTGCCGCCGTGCAGCTCTTGATGAGCACCCAACGAAGATCCTCGAGATGCTCGAGGAAAGACTTTATCGGTCCACCTTCCTCCTCAGCCTGTGGCTCAAGCGGGTCCGCTCCGGATTCATCAGACATGGCGCGAACCGCTGCGAATCAAGCCTTGGTGGCCGGATTGGATTGGGGAACGGTCTGCTGTGGCTCAGTCGGCGTGCTGACGGCGGGCAGAGGCTTGGGCGGCGGCGGGGTATCTTCCATGGCCGAGTGCATCTCCTCGGTCACATCACGCGTTGCCTTCTTAAATTCCTTGATGCCCGTTCCCAGCCCCTTGGCCAGCTCCGGCAGCTTCTTGGCGCCAAATAAAATCAACACCAGCGCGAGGATCAGGATGATCTCGCCGCCGCCCAGGTTAAACAAGCCAAACATAACATTCATATATTAACAACCGATGCATCATTAAATTAAGCGCCCGCCTCCCAATAGTAAAGGAACAAAACGCGCCCCGCAGCCAGGGGTTTTTCATCTGACTTGTTTACAGTGGTTCCGGAGCGTCTGGACGCCTTGAGTTAGAGCTTCCGGAGAAAGTCCAACCCGGCAGGGTTGGCAGCCATTAGCCGGTGGTTGAGCAAAGCGACACCACCGGATCCGACGAGGATTCGGGTTGCTCTCCGGCAGGAGTGCCAGCGCGAGCGGCCCGTTTCCGGGCTACTTCACGATGTTTG
>JAPLUA010000564.1 GCA_026397855.1 Verrucomicrobiota bacterium
CCAGGAATACCGGGAACCTGCAGGACGCCGCCCTGCAGCCATCCCATGAACAGCGCCCATCGAATGAAAAAAGCACAATTCAATAGCATCTTGAGCAAGCCGTCCGGGAATTCCCGGCGTCACGCCCCCGCATCCGGCATAGGTATCGGGAGCCCCTGCAACCAGCAAGCAAGGTAGCCCTGTGCGCTCTCACCCGAAAAACCCTTGGATCAGCAACAGCAGCGCAGCGCGCGCCCTTATCTTTTTGACCCGGCACCGCGTGCCGGTTCTGAGCCGGCTGTACATGTATTTCCTGGGCTGCGATATTGGCCTGGCGCTTCCCGAAACCGTATTCCTGCCCCATCCGATGGGGATAGTCATCCACCGGGCCACGCGCTTCGGTGATGACGTGGTTATTGGCCACCAGGTCACCCTTGGCGGGCGGGATCTGAGCAACGCCGCACCCCAGGTCGAGGAGGGGGTCTATATTGGCGCGGGGGCCAAGATTCTGGGCGGCGTGCGTATCGGCCGGGGCGCGACGGTTGGTGCCAATGCGGTTGTTACCAAGGATGTTCCGGCGGGAGCCACCGTCGTCGGGGCCAACCGGATCCTCCCGGGCCGAAGTCCCTACGCGTTGGATTGAGATCCGCCCCCCGCTTCGACATCCGTCTTTGCCCCGGCATAGAGCCAGAAGAAGAGCTTTGACGGAACCATGCGGCAGACGAGGCCGCAGAACGACGATGGCAATATCGCTGCGGCCAGTTCGACCGGTTGCAGTCGTGACTTGAGCAGGCTGCGCCGGGCTGCCCGCAAGCTCGCGGGCGAGGGTTGGGAGGCAATCTTTTTGGCGTAGAGCAATCCCTCATTGCTGACGTCATAAAGCCGGGTCTGCCAGTTGTCCAGGCGGCTGATGTAGGGAACGAGCCACTTCGCTTTCCGATACTTGGCGTCATGCGCCATGACCTGCCCGCCCACCGGGACAAGGTTGTCTATCAGACGCAATTCGGCGACTTGCTCCCGGGGGTTATTGCCGCCATCCAGAAAAGCAAAATCAACGGCAAACCCCGGAGGCTGCTCCGCCAGCCATTGGGGAATGACCTTCTCGGAAAAGCCGAACAGGGGGGTGAATCGGTGCAGGGATTCCGGCGCGCCAGCCTTGAGATTTGCGATCATCCGGTCGTAGGTGCTACGATCGGCCTCGATGCCCCACAGATGGCCGCAACCGTTCTTTTCAAGCGCCCTCAGGATGTGCAGCGTGCTGCCGCCACCCAGCCACGTGCCCACTTCCAAGGCAACCTTGGGAGGATTGGGGGCGTTGAGGATGGCGCTGCTGAGCAGTTCTCGTTCGCGGGCATTGAGTTGTCCCTCGATAACAGGGCTTTGGTTTGAGTCTGTAGCCATACCAAGTCAATAATCTCACCGTCCGGTTGTATCTGAACCGCAAAGCGCGGGCCATTTCATCGGCATAAGTGAGCAGGCATCCGCTGCAGTGGCAAGGCAATTCACAAGCGATTGCGCCGGCTCACAGGGGTTTTTCATCTGACTTGGTTACAGTGGTCCCGGGGCGTCCGTTGTTGTTTCGTGCACACGTTTTGTGATCTCTGTGTATCTTTCATGTTCCCCAACAACGATTCCGTGTTCGCCAGCCTTTCCCGGGTGGGATTCCAGTGTACGCACTGAGTTCCTATGGAGAGTTTTGGATCTTCCGAGACCCGCCCCTCTCGCTGGGCTTGTCATGGCGCAACAGGATTACTGCTCATAGGCTGTCCGTTAGAAGGGTGAAGTTGCGTTCGCATTCCAAATGGTCTTGGTATTTGAACGCTACGCCGAGCCGGCGCTAAGGCAAGCGGAACTGCGGGCCGGGACCGGCTTCTCCGGTAACAGTTACCATGTGCGATCCACGCTGGCCCGCCCGTGAGATGATGTCACGCGTGCCACCCTGCGCGTTACCAGCCAAACCACCGCCGGGCAAACCTCCCGTTTGACCATTATCCCACCTGCACGATGGCGCAGTCCCGAAGCCCGGGGCGCACGAAGCTGAAGCCGTGCAGAACTCGGAATACTGGCCGACTGCCTCGTGGCCCCGGGCCTTCGGCCTCAGGGAACGAGGGTGCCGGCCGGCGATCCAAACCCAAACCTGCTTTACATCATTTCCTGCGCCGCTTACTCATTACTGGCTTTGCAGATCGCATGACCGCAATTCTGGGCATCTCAGCGTTCTACCACGACAGCGCCGCGGCGCTGGTCGTGGATGGGGACATCGTTGCCGCCGCCCAGGAGGAGCGGTTCACGCGGAAGAAGCATGACCCGGGTTTTCCGGCCAACGCCATTGACTATTGCCTGAAGGAGGGCGGCATCGGGCCCGAAGCTCTGGACTACATCGCCTTTTACGACAAGCCGCTGACCAAGTTCGACCGGCTGCTGGAGACCTACCTGGCCTACGCGCCGGAGGGCTTCCGGAGCTTCCGGATGGCGATGCCGCTCTGGCTCAAGGACAAGCTGCACATGCGGCGCACGCTGCGGCAGCGGCTCACCGCCGCCCGACGCGCGCGGCTGGTGTTCACCGACCACCACGAAAGCCACGCCGCCAGCGCCTTCTTTCCCAGCCCTTTCGACCGCGCTGCCGTCCTGACCCTTGACGGCGTCGGGGAGTGGAGCACAGCCACCTTCGGGGTCGGCGAGGGCAACAAGCTGCGGCTGCTCAAACAGTTGCAGTTTCCCCATTCGCTCGGCCTGCTCTACTCGGCTTTCACCTACTACTGCGGCTTCAAGGTGAACAGCGGCGAATACAAGCTCATGGGCCTGGCCCCCTACGGGCAGCCGGCATATCACGACCTGATCCTCAAGCACCTGATCCGCCTGCAGCCGGACGGCAGCTTCTGGATGGACATGGACTACTTCAACTACTGCCAGGGGCTGACGATGACCAATGACCGGTTCCACCGGCTTTTCGGCGGCGGGCCGCGCAGCCCGGAATCGCTCCTTGAGCAGCGGCACATGGACCTGGCGGCGAGCATCCAGAAGGTGACGGAGGAGATCATGCTGAGCATGGCCCGGGAGGTGCAGCGCCAGACGCAGATGAAGAACCTGGTGCTGGCCGGCGGCGTGGCGCTCAACTGCGTGGCCAACGGGCGGCTGCTGCGGGAGGGGCCATTTGAGAATATCTGGATTCAGCCGGCCGCAGGCGATGCCGGCGGCGCGCTGGGGGCGGCGGCTTTTGTCTGGTATCACCTGATGGACAAGCCGCGCGAGTCCGACGGCCACGACCGCCAGAAAGGCAGCCTGCTGGGGCCGCGTTACTCGAACGAACAGATCGCCGGCTTCCTGGCCGGGTCGGAGATCCCGCACCAGCGGTTTGAGCACGAAGGCGACCTGCTGCTGGAGGTCGCGCAGATCATGGCGGCGGGCAAGATCGTCGGCTGGTTCCAGGGCAGGATGGAGTTCGGGCCACGGGCGCTGGGATCGCGCAGCATCATCGGCGATGCCCGCAACACCGCCATGCAGGCGGCGATGAACGTCAAGATCAAGTTCCGCGAGAGCTTCCGGCCCTTCGCCCCGTGCGTCCTGCAGGAGCGGGTAAGCGATTACTTCGCCATGCGCCCCGACCAGGAGAGCCCCTACATGCTGCTGGTCGCGCCGGTGCTGGAGAAACACCGCGTGGCGCTCTCCGAAGCCGACCTGCAGAAGATGACGGCGGCACCGGATTTGCGCCAGCGCGTCAACGTGGTCCGATCCACGGTGCCGGCCATCACGCACGTGGATTACAGCGCGCGGGTGCAGACCGTGGACGAGCGGCGGCACGGGCGCTATTACCGCCTCATCAAGGCGTTCGAGGGATTGACCGGCTGCCCGGTGATCGTGAACACCAGCTTCAACGTGCGGGGCGAGCCGATCGTCTGCACGCCACAGGAAGCCTACCGGTGCTTCCTGGCCACCGACATGGACGCGCTCGTGCTGGAGGATTTTGTGCTGCGCAAGGAGCAGATGAACCAGGCGGCGACCGCGGCCGAGCGCGAGAAATACCTGGCCCAGTTCGAGCTGGATTAGGCGCCACTGCGATGATTTAAGAGCATGACCTGGTCCGACATCCCCTTCCGTCCCGCTCCCCGCGTGCTGCGCCAGTTCGCCGCCGCATGGCTCGTCTTCTTCCTGGCCCTGGGGGCGCACCAGTACCTGGTGCGCAAGCATCCGGCGGCCGGGATGGCTTTGATGGGCATGGCCGTGGTGATTGGCCTGCCCGGGCTGATCAAGCCCGCCACGGTGCGCTGGATCTTCGTCACCTGGATGGTGGTGGCTTTTCCCATCGGCTGGTTGATTTCCCTGCTGATGTTGTTATTGATGTTCTATTGCGTGATCACACCGGTAGCCCTGCTGTTTCGATTGCGGGGCCGGGATCTGCTGGGCCGGAAGAGGGATCCCTCGGGGACAACCTTCTGGCTGCCCAAGGATCCGCCCCGGGATGTGCGCCGCTACTTTAAGCAGTATTGAGAGCGATCCGGAACCAAGCGTATGAAGAAGCAGCCGCAGAGTGAGTTTGAGAAGGCCGCGGCGGAGCGGCCTCGCGAGGGGTTACTCCGGGAATTGCTGGGTTTCCTGGCGCAGAACAAGAAATGGTGGCTGCTGCCCATCCTGATCCTGCTGCTGGTTTTCGGCCTGCTGGTCCTCCTTTCCGGCACCGGGCTGGCGCCATTCATCTACACCCTGTTCTAGCCCGGCTTCCTCATGGCAGGATTCGCTTCATTGAATGAAGTTACCCGGGCTTAAACCGCACTGGCAGCGCGCGCGCCAGTCAGCGGTGTTTTACGGGGTGTTTGCCACGGCGATTCGTGTCGGTGCCAACCTGTTCCTGCTCCCGCTGCTCCTCGGGAAGCTGTCGTCCGCCGAGTTGGCCTTGTGGTACGTCTTCCTGGCGCTGGGCAACTTCGCCAATCTCGCGGACTTCGGCTTCGGGCAGGCCATATCCCGGGTCTATAGCTATCTTTGGGCCGGGGCCGAGGATTTTGATGCGGAGGGCCTGCGTCCGCCGCCTGTGAGCCGGGAGCCGAACCTGCCTCGGATTCGGCAATTGACCGCCACCGTGCATTTCTTCTACTGGCGCTTGTCGGTGGCGGCGACACTAATTCTGGCGGTCGTCGGAACCGTGGTGCTCATGAGGCCCGCCTCCGCCGTCGCCGATCCGCGGCTGGCCTGGATCGCGTGGGCCGGTTTCCTGCTGACGATCGGGTTCAACCTGGCGTCCGGATGGTGGATGCTGGCCTGCCAGGGAATCGGCCGGGTCCGGGAAATCCAGGCGGC
>JAPLUA010000608.1 GCA_026397855.1 Verrucomicrobiota bacterium
CGCGCGATGCTGCTGGGGCCGGACCTGATCTTCTCGATTGTCCACATCCAGCAAGGCGTCAGCGTGTTGCAGGATGGCAGGCCCGCGCCCGATGGATCGGCGGTGATCAACGAAGGCACGCTGAAAGCCGAAGACGGGCTCGTGCTCGACTGGCAGCGCGACCGGTCGCAGGCGGCGCCGGACGACGGCCCGATCTTCCTCGAGCCCATCAGCGACGAACTGCGCGAACTCATCCTGCGCGGCATCTTTCATCTCGCCCGGCAGCAGCGGCTTTTGCTTCCGGTGCTCTATTACTCGCCGCGCGCGCTCGATGCCGTGGGGCTCGTGTCGCACGACACCGACGGGAATGACCCGGCCAAGGCATCTGCCCTGCTGGAGGTCATGCGGCGGTGCCAGGTCAAATCCACCTGGCTCATTCTCTATCCGGGCGGCTACCCGCCTGGATTCTACCGCCAGTTGAAGGAGCACCACTCCGAGATCGGCCTCCATTACGACGCCATGACCGGCGGTCCGCACACCTCCTGGTCCAGGGAGAACTTCCTGTTCCAGCACCAGTGGTTGTGCCAGGCCGCGGGCGTCGAGCGGCTCTATTCGAACAAGAACCACTACACGCGCTGGGAGGGGCGGCTCGATTTCTGCCGCTGGTGCGAGGAGGCCGGCATTCATTCGGACCAGACGCGCGGGCCGAGCAAGAAAGGCACAATCGGCTTCCCGCTGGGCGGCTCGCAGCCCTACTTCCCGCTGGATGACGAGGCCGCTTCACCGCGGCTCCTGAACGTGCTGGAGATCAACCTGCTGACACAAGACCTGGTCGTGACCTGCCCGCCTGAATACGGCGCGCCGCTGCTCGATTCCGCCGTGCGGCATCACGGCGTGGCGCATTTCCTGTTTCATCCCGCGCACATCCTCAAGCCCGGCGTCGCCGCTTCGTTGACGAAGCTTGTCGAATACGGCCGGACGCAGCGATTGGAGTGGTGGACCAACGAGCAGATTCACCAGTGGGAAACACTGAGGCGAAGCGTGACTGCCACCTTTGATCATGCGAGCGCCGCGACCTTTCATGCGCCGCGCCCGCTGGGGGACGCGACGTTGCTGCTGCTGCGCCACGGGCCGGAGGCCCAAGCCGTGACATTGAACGGCCGGGCGGTGGAAGGCGCCAGCCGGAATCTCCACGGCTTCGACTTCGACGCCATTACGCTGGACCTTGCGCATCAGGCCCGGATGCGGGTGGGGTAGGGGAAGATGGGTGAAGAGTCCGCAGAAGGGGTGTTGCTGCGGAAAATCGAGGGTGCCAACCTTGCCGATATCCTGCTTCGCGCAGGGGTCATGAAGCGACCCATCTCCCGCCCGCTAACCGGTTCATCGCCGCCGGGGAATCTGCCGCTCGCTATCCCGCCGCCATAGGCGCTCCGTGGTAGCAAGGCAGTATCAACGTCGTTTCAAGATCGTTTCAAGGTCGTTTCGAGCTTCCCTCTATGCCCTTGGGATTCCTTTTCACCCGGTCCCGGTGCCGGGCGGGCTTGACCAAAGCTTGACCAAAGCTGGCTTTAGGTGGCTAATGGTGCCGTGATTGCAACGCAAACTCGCGGGGGCCTCCGCTCCCTTCAATTGCCAGGCCTCCTGGCCGCTACCCTCGTTTTCACCTCCTGCTCGACCATGCCCAAGCCGGGCACGCTCGCGCCGCGCAAAGGCGATGAGATCGTGGTCGCCGGCCAGCTCGTGCATACCGGCACCCGCGTGGTGCTGTGGATGGACCCGCACGGCTACGACGCCTACCGGGTCGAGCGGCGCTTCGGGCCCTTCGAAAAGTCGGACTGGAAAAGCTCCCAGGCGGAATCCAAGGATCTCGGCACCCCCAACCGCTACAATCTGCGGCGCAGCGGCCTGACCGATGCCGAGATCGAGCAGGTGCGCGGCGGCGGGTGGGATCTGCCCCTGCTCCAGCGGGTGGTGGACCAGTTTGTCCTGCATTACGACGTCGCCGGCACGAGCCGCCAGTGCTTCAAGATTCTGCAGGACATGCGCGACCTGAGCGTGCATTTTTTGCTCGACCTGGACGGCACAATCTACCAGACGCTCGATCTCAAGGAGCGGGCGTGGCATGCGACCTCCTCGAACAGCCGCTCCGTCGGCATCGAGATCGCCAACATGGGGGCCTATGATCCAAAGGGCAAGAACCCCCTGGACAACTGGTATGCAAAGGAGCCCAACGGCGGGGTTCGCATCACCATCCCGCCCCAATACGGCGATGGCGGCATTCTCACCAGGAATTTCGTGGGCCGCCCGGCGCGCCCCGAACCGATCATCGGCAAGGTCCAGGGCAGGGAACTCCTCCAATACGATTACACGCCCCAGCAATACGAAGCCCTGATCAAGCTCACCGCCTCGCTCAGCAAAGTGCTGCCGAAGATCAAGTGCGACTACCCGCGGGATGCGGCCGGCAAACTCATTGACCACAAGCTGCCGGATGCGGAGCTGGATTCCTACCAGGGGGTCATGGGCCACTTCCACATCCAGACCAACAAGGTGGATCCCGGTCCGGCCCTCCAGTGGGATTATCTGATTGGGCAAGCCAACCGATGGCTGCATGGAGGAATGTCGCCGATGGCCGACGAGACCAGCAAGGGCCACATGCGGCCGAGGAATTAGCCAGCTATGGCAACGGCTTTCGCTTCGCCGAATACGCCAGGTTGAGCGTGTAGCGCAGCAGGCTCCGGCAGGGCGCAAGCTCGCCGGAGGCCTTCTTGTGGTTTCCGAGGCAGGGAACTTCGCCCGTAACCTTCGTGCGCTGTTCGGCTGCCGCTTCGGCCAGTTTCGCTGTAAGGTCAAAATCCCCGCCGCAGCACTCGGAGATCGGGCACACAAACACCAGCACCGACTTGGCGTGCTCCAGGTTCGCGCTGTACTTCATCTCCGCCCGCTTGGTCATGCCCTCCCGGTCGAGAAACTCGAGGGTGACCTTCAAGGACTTCAGATGCGGATACTTCTCCGCCAGTCTCACGGCCTCATCCACCCGCTGCCGTTGCGCCTCGCGGTGCTCGGCCTTCGGATTCCTGGCGGTATGCCCTTTGGCCCTTGGAAACCCGGTGGGCATTTGGAAGGGAGGTTTGCCGGCGGCGGGCCCTTTCCCGGGCTGGCTAGCGGCGCGCGCCACCGTTGGCCCGGCGGACTTCTGCTTAGTTGATTCCATCTCGGGGCCAATAATGACAGCTTAAGCGTCGCTATGCCAGCCTATTCGCTATCTATTAACTGCGTGCGGCAGGAAGTTCAAGGAGGTTCGAAGTCCGGGGGGCGAAACAGCCTCACCCGGGGCATTGCCCGGGAGCCCTGGCCGTGCTATGCTAGCCCTCACATTGAAGAAATGCCTTCGGCCCGCGTTTGTGAAACGGGTGCCGGGGCATGCTTCTCGCGGCAGTGAACCTTTAAACGCACAGGACATGATACTATGATCAAGACCCGCGGCTATGCCGCCCATAATCCGACTTCACCGCTGACGCCATTTACCTTCGAGCGTCGCGAGCCCGGCGCGCATGATGTGCAGATCGAGATCCTCTACTGCGGCATCTGCCATACCGATCTCCACCAGGCGCGCAATGATTGGAGCGGCTCCATCTACCCGATGGTGCCGGGTCATGAGATCGTCGGCCGCGTCACGTGCGTCGGCGGGCAGGTCACGAAGGTCAAAGCCGGCGATTACGCGGGCGTCGGCTGCATGGTCGATTCCTGCCGCCACTGCTCTGCCTGCAACGAGGGGCTGGAGCAGTATTGCGAGGAAGGCCCCACTTGGACCTACAACTGCAAGGAACGCGGCAGCGAGCAGTTGACCTTCGGCGGTTACTCCGAGCGGATCGTGGTCGAGGAGCGTTTCGCGGTGAAGGTTCCCGCCAGCCTCGACCTGAAGGCGGTCGCTCCGCTGCTTTGCGCCGGCATCACGACCTACTCGCCGCTGCGCCACTGGAAGGTCGGTAAAGGCCAGAAGGTCGGCGTGATCGGCCTGGGCGGTCTCGGCCACATGGGGGTCAAGTTTGCCAAGGCCCTCGGCGCGCAGGTGGTGATGATCACGACTTCGCCGGCCAAGGGGAAGGATGCGCTGCGGCTCGGGGCCGATGAGGTCCTGGTGTCGAAGGACTCGGCGGCGATGGCCAGGCAGGCCGGCAGTTTCCATTTCCTGCTCAACACCATCCCCAACCCGCACGACGTCAACCCCTACCTGGCGTTGCTGAAGCGTGACTCCACCATGGTGCTGGTTGGCGCGTTGACCGCGCTCGATCCGCCGCCCCAGGGCGGCAGCCTCATCCTTGGCCGCCGCCACCTTGCCGGATCGGCCATCGGCGGCATCCCGGAGACCCAGGAGATGATTGACTTCTGCGCCGCGCACCAGATTGTCAGCGACGTGGAGATGGTCCCGATGCAAGCCGTCAATGAAGCCTACGAGCGGCTGGTCAGGAACGATGTCCGCTATCGCTTCGTGATTGACATGGCGTCGCTGAAACAGGTGTAGCTGCTTTCCAAGTCCGCCCAACCCCGACATTTTCAGGCAGGTTTGAAACTATGACTTCCTCTCGACGTTGGAAGCGCCGCGCCGCGGTTTGGGCAGCGGCTGCCGGCTGCTCGCTGGGCTGTATGGCGGAGACCAACACCGCCAGCCGCTTCGGTTTCACGGGCCCCGAGATCTTCCCCGTCGAGAACCTCATCACACAGTTGCACGTGGCGGATATTGACGGGGACGGCTTGAACGACATCATCGTGGTCAACAACGTCCGTTCCCGGATCAACATCCTCTACAACCAGACCGGCAAGACGAATCAGCCGGCCAGGCCCGGGCCGGCTGCCAGGCGTGAAGTGAACGAATTGCCGCCCGATTCCCGCTTTCGCATTGAATCCATCGCTTCCGAGAAGCGCATCTTCTCCCTCGTCGTGGCGGACTTGAATGGCGATCGCCGGCCCGACCTTGCCTACTACGGGGAGCCGAAGGAACTGGTCGTGCTTTACAACCAGGGCACAAACGGCTGGAGCGCCCCCAAGCGCTGGCCGATCGAGGACGGCCAGCTTTCAGCCAATGCCCTCTGCAGCGGCGACTTAAACGCGGACGGCCGTGCCGACCTGGTGTTGCTGGGAGAAACCTGCATCTACTTCCTGCCCCAGGGCAAGGACGGCGCCCTCGGCGAGCCCCGGAAGATTCCCTTCTCGGGAGCGGTCAAGTCGGTCCAGGTGGTGGACATAGACGGCGACGGACTGAGCGACTTGCTGCTGGTGAATTGGGAGGACCGGAATGCCTTCCGCTTCAGGCTGCAGCAGAAGGATGGCGAACTGGGGCCGGAGATCTACTTTTCCTCGCCTCCCATCCGCTCCTACTGGGCAGATAACCTGGAGGCGAACAAGAAGACGCAGGTGGTCACCATCTCCCAGAGCTCAGGCCGGGCGCAGGTATCTGAGTTCAACCGCAAGCCGGCTGAAGGGCTCTCGGGCTCATTGTGCAAGGGCCAGTTCCAGGTCCTCCCCCTCAACAAGACGGAGCGAGCCCGGCGGGGGGTGCTGTGGGCCGATGTCAACGGCGACGGTCTTTCGGACCTGCTGGTGGCCGAGCCGGAAAGCGGGCAGATTTCTGTCTCCTTCCGGCAGAAGGATGGCACGCTCACAGCCCCGAAAAGCTTCCCCACGCTGGCTGGTATCAGCGACTTGGCCATCGCCGACTGGAACGATGACAGCCAGCCGGAGATCTTCATGCTGAGCGCCGATGAGCGGCAGGTCGGCGTGACCCGCCTGGATGCGAAGCAGCGACTGCCGTTTCCGACGTTGATTCCCCTCGATGGCAAGCCGCTCGCCATGGCTGTGGGCAGGCTCCAGGCAGACGCCAGGCCCGTGCTTGCCGTGATCGTTGAGCAGGAGGGCAAGGGCGGCCAGGAATCCCGGCGCGTGCTGGTGACTCGCACCGCTGACGGCAAGACCAAAACCCAAAGGCTGAGCCGGGACTTCAAGTCCAACCCGTCCATGCTGGCCTTTCACGATGCCGACCAGGATGGATTGTCCGACATCGTGGCGCTGATTCCCTACGAGCGGATCAAAGTGCTGCGCCAGGTTCCCGGGAAGGATTTCGAGGAACTGGATGTCGCGCCGCCCGGCGGCGCAGTCGAGCAGCCGTGGTTGGCCGCCGCCGACATTGATGGCGACCGCAAGCCGGAGTTGCTGCTGCCCCAGAAGAACTTTCTGCGCGCCGTTGTGCTCAAGCGCGAGGCGCGCCTGCCGAACGCCGCCGGCCCCGGAGAATGGGCGTTCACCGTGAAAGAACAGATCAACGGCGCGGGGAGCAATTCGCGCATTGTCGGCGCCGCGGCGGTGCCGGCTGGCACCAACGCGATTGCCTCGCTGTTCCTGCTCGATGCCGAGCGCAAGGCGCTCACGCTCTGTGAGCGCGACCGTGCCGATGTCTGGCAAGTCGTGCGCAATGTGCCCCTGCCGGTCTCCGACTTCGCCCGCTTGCAGCCGATCGCGATTGGCGGCACCAACACCAACGCCTTGGCCTTCCTCGGATTGAACGCCGTGGCTTGCCTGCCCTTCAGCGGTCAGGTCTGGGAGTTGACCGAACTCGACAGCTACGAAACCCCCATCAAGGACGGGCGGTTGACCGATGTGGTCTCCGGCGACCTGGATAACGATGGCCGCAAGGATCTCGTGTTCCTTGAGACCGGCAGGAACTACCTCGACCTGGTGATCTTTGACGCCAGCCACAAGATGATCCCTGCCAATCGCTGGCAGGTCTTCGAGGAGCGCACCTTCCGGAGCCGCCGCAATGATTTCCCCGAACCGCGCGAGGCGGCTGTGGCCGATGTCACCGGCAACGGCAAGAACGACCTGATCGTCATCGTGCACGACCGCATCCTGGTCTATCCGCAGGAGTAGGGAGGTGGTTCAGGAGACTGGCATCGTTGAGCTCCTTGTGAACGCGGGCTGTCCGGCAGAGCTTTGAAAGGGCTTCAAAAGGCTTGCAATCATCCCGTCCCCGCTCATAGTCGCATGCTAAAACCAGACGAACCTCAATTATGCCG
>JAPLUA010000143.1 GCA_026397855.1 Verrucomicrobiota bacterium
GCGATAACCCGCCCGCCACATGCAGCAACAAGAGGCGCAACAATACCTCGGCGCTCTGAATCTCCCCGCGGGCGCGCCGAAAGGCACCGTGCTCCCGTGCGCCCTCTTCAAGGTTGTCTGGCAAAAACTGTTGCAGAATCTCCCAAGACTCGTCGGCAGCGTTCATCTGTTGCATGCCCCCGAGAGTAAGGCGGACGCTGGGTATAGTCAATTCGTAGGTTAACGCTTATGGGGCAACGCCCTGGGTTCATGGTCCCAAAAACCATCGGGAGCGCTGAAGGCGCGGCTCATTCTCACCCGGAATGAGGCAGGCCGTTGGCCTGCAGCGGCAAAACGGGCGATGAGCCCAGGGCGTTGCCCTGGGCTGGTATGAAACAGGCCGTTGGCCTGAAGACTGTCGGCGGCCCGACGCGGCGGACGCGAAGCGGCGCTCATCGGGACGGCCCTGCACTTGCAGCCGCAGCACACTTGCAGCCGCGGCTGTCGCGGAGGGTTCTTCTTCTCTACGTTCCTCTGCGCTTTCTCTGCGTCTCGGCGTTAAGAATGGTGCCTTCGGTTGCGACTCCGCCGCGCTGCATCTCTGCGGTGTAGCTTTCACCGCACCGCCTTGGCCGCGAAGCGGTACATGTCGCCCCGGTAAACGGCGTTCTCCATTTCGACAATCATGTCCTTGCCACAGAAGGAGGCGCCTTCGACCCGGAAGGCGGGGATCGGGCGGTCCACCTGGAAGACTGGCAGCCATTCGCCTTCGAGCACGACGGCGCTGAGCATCTGGTTGATCTCGGTCAACTGGATGCCGTAGTGCTTCTCGAAAACCTGGTAGAGCGATTGCTCCAGGTTGCGCCGATGGATGTCGGGGCAGAGCGTCAGGGAGATGTAGCGAGTCTCCTTCATCATCGGGATGCCGTCAGCGAGGCGCAGGCGCTCGATTTCGCAGAAGGGACCCTTAAGGGTGAATTGGCGGCCGTTGATCGTTTGCGTATGATCCTCGTCGCGCAGGTGGAAGCCGATGAGCTTCGTCGTCGGCTTGCGGCCGGCCTCGATCATATTGCGGGTGAAGCCGAAGATGCGGTTGATGGCGCGCACCACGGGGAAATCGCGGACGAACGTGCCCTTGCCCTTGACGCGCGTGACCCAGCCCTCCTTTTCCAGCTCGTGCAGCACCTTGCGGGCGGTCGTGTTGCTGACGTGGTAACGCTCGATGATCTCGTTCTCCGAGGCCACCGGCGTGCCCGCCGGGAGCTCCCCGCGCTGGATCTGGCCGACGATCTTGCGGCGGATCTGGAAGTATTTGGGCGGGCTGTATTTGTCAGTGGCCACGGCGTCTAATGAGCCTTGGGCTGGTTGGTGCCTGTGGGGGTGGCGGAGATAGCCGGTCTATCTCGGCCTGGTATCCTGCCGCATCATCCTTCCTGTTGAGCGCCTGGGCCAGGGAGAGGAGCTTGCGGCAGATGCCGAGCTTGTCCGGGTAACCGGGCAACTCCCGGAGCAGTTCCTGGTAATCCGCGTAAGCCTCCGGCGTGCGCTCGAGCGCGGGCAGCTTTTCCCCCAGCACGAGCCGCAGCCGCAGCCGCTGTTGCGGTGAGGGATCGAGCCCGAGCGCCTGTGTGTAGGCGTAAACTGCCGTGGAAGGTTTGCCCTGCGCGGAGTAGAGATCACCCAGCTTTTCCATCAGCAGGGCGCTCTGCCGCCTAAGATCGAGCTGCTCCAGGAGGTCAACCAGCCCGGCCATGGGTTTGCCGGTCGCAAGATGCAGGTTGACCAGGCGCAGGTAGGACCACTCCAGCCATTTGCTGTGCCGCACCGCCAGCTCGCGATGAAGCTGGTCCGGGTTCTTCCCGAATGGCCGATAGATGGGATCCCCGACCACGGTGGTCTGCCAGGAAAGGACCGACTGCGCGGCGTAAGCGGCTTCGCCAAAGGTGAACCCGTTAAAAATGAGGCGCGCCGCAAAGACTGCGACGTCCGGCGTGCCGCCCAGGTAAGGCTCATAGACGCAGCCCATGGTAATGGTCGCGCCCCTGGCCAGCAGCGGGCCGACCCAGTGCTGGCTGGTGCTGCGCAAGGTGGCGGCGCTGGTGGAATGCAGATGGTAGGCAAATGCGCCTGGCATGAACTCCACCGTCGGCTGCGCAAACGGCCCGGAAACATCCCCATCATACCAGCCAGCGTAAAAGGCGATGTGGCTCATGGGAAACCCGGCCGGAAAGGTGGCTGGCTTTTCATCCACGACCGTCTCAAAGCCCAAGTGCCGGCAGATCTCCGAAGCGCCGCGGATCCAGTCGTCGCCCAGCTTGTAGCCGGGATCCGTAATGTTTCGCACGTCAAAGTAAGCCCGGCCCCAAAGGCCGTTGGTCTCGGCTTCGATCGCCTTGTCCACCAGCCCGCGCGCGATCAGCGCGCTGGGGCCGTCCAGCCGGGTCACCAGCAGCACGCCGTTGGTGGGGTGAAGGAAGGCGGCGTTTGTCGTGGTGTAAACCGCGTTTTGCCTCGGCCCCATCAGCCGCGGCTTCGGGTCTATGATGGGCAGGAGCGCCAGCTCGCTGTCCACCGCGGCCTCGTTGCGCCGCAGTTCCACCCGCACTTGCTCGGCCCCCTCCTCCTTCAGCTCGGCATCGGGGGAGATGCGCAGGGGAACGCCATAACAAAGGAGCGCATAGCGAATCCTGGATTCCACAACCCTCGTTTCTGTCCGGGCGGGCTGATTGGTGGTAGCGGGCACGGCGTAGGGGCCTGTGCGCCAGAGTTTTCCCTTTTCGAGCGCCCGCTCCAGGGGCTTCTCCAGTCCATCGCGAAACTCCTTTCGCGACATGTCTTCATTGGTTGAAAGGGGAAATCCGAAGACCTGGCTTGCCGGCACCTGGCGGCGCGCGGCATAATACTCAGCCAAGCTCTTTGATTCCGGAAGGCGGCTGTTGTAGATGACAACCACTTCCTCGCCCGGCCCTGCGGAGCATCTGGAACTGCACCCCCCGCAGGTCCAAAGGGCCAGGAAGGCCAGCGCGATCTGAATTCTGCGAGCTCCGGCCACCTCGGGTCAGTCCGCCTGTCAGGAGCAATTCCGCCCCCGACGGCTATTTCTTCGGACGCGCGGCGGGCGCGGAAGCGGGGGCGGCCGGCACCCCGCCGACGGCGGAGCCCGGCTTGATGTTGTACCTGGTCAGGATCGGCACGAAGTCCGGATGGGTGCGGCCGTAGTCGGTGACCTTCTTCAGGAAATCGGTCATCACCGGCACGCTGACCTTCTGGTAATCGGCGATCATCTGGGCGGCCTGGGGCCGGTATGCGGTCAACTCCTTGCCCACTGCCCTCCATTGCCGGAGCAGATACACGGTGAAGGTGCCGCTCACGACGACAACCAGGATGAGGATGGACACAATCAGGTGGCGCAACCCTTCAACTTGCGCCTGCAAACCGTTTGTAGCGGGCTGGGCGGGGGTCTTGGTATCAAAATTATCCATAACAAGTCTTAGGGGTTGGAGGATTTCGAAGAGGAAGCCGGGGCGCCTTTGCCGGCCTTCAAGCCGACTGTGACGAGGATCGGGTCAATGTCCGGATTCCTCTTGCTGTACTCGACAGCGTCGTTGGCCAGGGCGGTCATGATCGAGCGGTTGTTGTTGATAAACCCGACCTGAGCCTGAAGCGCCCGCAAGTCGCGTGTGCTGGAGATATAGAGCCAGCACAATACCACCGAAGCCAATGCGGAAAGGGTCAGCAGACCCAGCAGAATCGTGGTCAGTTGATTATTTTTCATATTGCTGTAGGGGATTTTATCGGTTCCGGGCCGGATGTCCAACCTGTTTTTGCCGAGCGGCCGGTTTCCGGCTCACATCGGCAAATCGCCGCGCAGGGCCGCCAGGTAGAGCGCGGCGCAACTGGGGGCGCTGTAGAATTCTTTGTCATCTATCAGCGCGCGCGCGCCGCGGTCATAGAACACCAGGCTGACCGGCTCGCCTTCGGGCGTGGGGTTGATCACCGGCCGGGCATCCGCGGCGAAGAAGCAATACATCCGGTTGGTGTAGCGCGCGACCGAAGGGGAGAGGCTGGCGAGCAGCTTGAAGTTGTCGGCTTCATGGCCGGTTTCCTCGCGCAACTCCCGCCGGGCCGCCTGCTCGGGGGTTTCCCCCGGCTCGATATGACCTGCGGGCAGTTCCAGCGTCACCTCCGCCACGGGCGGCCGGTACTGGCGAACCAGCAGAATCCGGTTGTCCCGGGTCACCGCCACGATGACGACGAAGTCCTTGCCCTCAATCACGTAGTGCGGTTGGCCCTCGTCGGGCGTTTGCTCGGCGAAGATCTGGAACCAGGGCGTGGTGAAAACACTTGTCCGTTTACCTTGCGGCTCGTTCATAGTATCGGGGTCAATCGCTGAATTGGGCGCGGTTCTGCTCAACGAACGCCTGGGCCTAGATCGGA
>JAPLUA010000012.1 GCA_026397855.1 Verrucomicrobiota bacterium
GGAGCCTGCGCCGGTTCAACGACTGGCTCCTGGGTTTCGGCACCGTGCCGCAGGCGTGGATTGAGAAGTACGGCCTCGATTAGTCAATCGTATTATACAGGCTCCACGGGAGCCCGGGGCAATGCAGAAGCCGCTGCCAACGCCGGTGCCGGCTCTGTCCAGCGCTGCATGGGCTCCCCTAAAAAGGGACCTCGAAACCCGGGTTTTAGAGGGCCAAAATATTTTTCAAATATCTATTGCACAATGAACTGGCTTTGCTATATTCAACGCTCCGTTTGACCCATAAAGGGCGCGGACAGCATAACCTGCGGAACCGATAACTGACCACCCGACTGGGGGCAGGAATAATGGCTCCGCTCTCCAAGTAGCTGACTTGGGAAAAGTTGTTGATTTATGCCAGTAAAGACATTTAGACCGCTGACGCCGTCCACGCGATATATCGCGTATGCGGATTTTAGCGACATCACTAAGTCCAAGCCGGAGAAGAGCTTGGTGGAAATACGCAAGCGCACAGGCGGGCGTAATGTCTATGGTCGCGCCACGGCTCGGGGCATCGGCGGCGGCCACAAGCAAAAAATCCGGCTGATTGATTTCAAGCGGAACAGGCATGGCGTGGAAGCGACGGTCCTGGCGATCGAGTATGATCCCCGCCGCTCCGCCCGCATTGCCTTGCTGGAATACAAGGACGGGGAGAAGACCTACATCATCGCCCCTGGCGGCCTCTTGGTTGGCGCTAAAGTCCTGAGCGGTCCCTCCGCACCTCCGGAAGTCGGCAACAGCCTCCCGCTGCGAACGGTCCCCGTAGGCCTCCCGATCCACAATATCGAATTGATTCCCGGCCGCGGCGCCCAGATGGTTCGCACCGCAGGCGGCGAGGCCACCCTGATGTCGCGCGATGAGGGCTATGCGCAGATCCGCCTGCCCTCAGGCGAAATCCGCCGGGTCAGCGAGGACTGCTATGCCACCATCGGCCAGGTCGGCAACACCGAGCATGAAAATGTGGTCCTGGGCAAGGCGGGACGTTCCCGTCACCGCGGCATCCGCCCGATCAGTCGTGGTGTTGCCAGGAACCCCGTGGATCACCCGAACGGCGGCGGCGCCGGCAAATCAAAGTCAGGCGGCGGCTGGCAGCAGCTTACCTCCCCGTGGGGTCTCCTTGCCAAGGGCTACCGCACGCGCCATAAGAAGAAACAGTCAAACCGGTTCATTCTGGTGCGCCGTGACGGCCGTCCGATGACCAAAGCATAAGTTTTATGGGACGCTCAATCAAAAAAGGCCCGTTTATTGACGGCCATTTGCTGGAAAAGATCATCAAGGCCAAAGAGGCCAAGTCGAAGGCGCCCATTAAGACGTGGTCGCGGCGCTCGATGATCACCCCCGATTTCGTCGGCCTCACGTTCAACGTGCACAACGGCAAGATCTTCAACCCGGTGTTCGTGACGGAAAACATGGTGGGTCACCGCCTGGGCGAGTTCTCGCTCACGCGAACCTTCAAGAAGCACGGCGCGCACACCGCGAAGGCCGAGGCTAAGTAACGATATGCAAGTCCAGGCGATTACCAAAAACGTGCGGATGTCGGCGCAGAAAATGCGCGAGGTCGTCCGCCAGATTCAGGGCCTGCCGGCCGCGCAAGCTCACGCAATCCTGCAGGCGGTGCCTCGCAAGGGCGCCCGCGTGGTGGCCAAGACCCTCAAGTCTGCCATCGCCAATGCGGAAGATCTCAAGGAACATAAGCAGGATTACAAGGAGATGCGGACCGACCGGCTTTTCATCAAGGAAGCCGTCGCGCAAACCGCATCCACCCTCCGCCGGTTTACCCCCAAGGCGCGCGGGTCCGCCGGCCCGATCCTCAAGCGGAGCTGCCACATCAAGATTGTTCTGTCAGACTAATAACGTATGGGACAAAAAACTAATCCAATCGGCCTGCGGATCGCCGTCAACCATGACTGGCGCTCAAAGTGGTATGCCGGAAAGAAAGAATTCGGCAAGCTCCTCACCGAGGACCGTAAGATCCGGGATCTGCTGAAGAAGAAGCTGGAGTCCGCCTCCGTGCCGCAGATTCTGATCGAGCGCGCCGCTAGCCGCTGCCGGATCACCATCATGACCGCACGGCCTGGTATTGTCATCGGCCGCAAGGGCGCGGAGATTGACAAGCTCAAGGAAGAGCTCAGCAAGATGACCGGCAAGGAGATTTACGTTGATATCCTGGAAATCAAGCAGCCGGAGATTGATGCCCAGCTCGTGGCGGAAAACGTGGCCCTGCAGCTTGAGCGCCGCGTGTCGTTCCGGCGAGCCATGAAGAAGGCCCTCCAGACGGCCAAGGATTTCGGCGCCGAGGGAATCAAGATCCGCTGCGCGGGCCGCTTGGGCGGGGCAGAGCTGGCGCGCGTCGAGCAGTATCACTGGGGGCGGGTGCCGCTCCACACGCTGCGTGCGAACATCGAGTATGGTTTCGCCGAAGCCAGGACAGTTTATGGGCAGTTGGGAATCAAGTGCTGGATCTGCAAAGGCGACACCAAGGTTGAAAGACCGCTGCCGCAGCCGGCCACAGTTACGAATTAACCTCAAGATTTGGATCGAAAGAATTTGTTATGCCATTGATGCCTGATCGAGTTAAGTACCGGAAAATGCACCGGGGCAACCGTGCCGGCTTGGCGACGCGGGGGCAGAAGGTGTCCTTCGGCGAATACGGATTGATGGCTCTGCAGCGCTGCTGGCTCGACACGAAGCAGATCGAAGCCGCCCGCGTAGCCATCGCGCGCAACATGAAGCGCCACGGCAAGATGTGGATTCGCATCTTCCCGCAAAAGTCATTTACAAAGAAGCCGCTGGAAACGCGGATGGGCAAGGGCAAAGGGCCGCTGGAATCGTGGGTTGCGGTTATCCGCCCCGCCAACGTGCTGTTCGAGGTGGACGGGGTGCCCGAGGCGGTGGCGCGGGAGTCCCTGCGCTTGGCTGCGACCAAGCTCCCCATCAAAACAAAGTTCATCTCGCGGCACCAGATGGGCTAAGCCGAGATTTCGAATATGAAGAAGACGCAACGCAAAGAGATTCAAGAAAAGACGCTGGCGGAATTGCTGGCGGCAAGCCGGAACTGGCGACAGGAAATTTTCAACCTGCGCCTCCAGCAGGCCAGCGCTCAGCTCGAGAAGCCCGCTCGCCTGCGCACGTTGCGCCGCGATATCGCCCGGATTGAAACGCGCATCTCTCAGCTGCGCAAGAAAGCTGCCTGAGCAACCGATTTGTTATGGCC
>JAPLUA010000313.1 GCA_026397855.1 Verrucomicrobiota bacterium
TCCCGACATCCGCAACGCCGCCTCCATCACCGACTACGTCTTCCGCTGGATGGCCCTGCAATTCGTTCCCGGCTACCGCGAAACCCTCGCCACGAACCGCAATCAGCCCGAGTTGGCGATTCCAGGCCTCCAGGAAGAGGTGAAGAAGAAGATCAACCGTCCGGTCCGCGAACTGCCCCTGGCCGAGGATACGGAAGTGGTAAACCTAAAACCCGTCCGTGAAGGAAACGGTAGAGGCCATGCGCATGCCTCATCAGCCCCGCCGGCCCCGGCCGCTCGCCATGTGAAAAGCCTGAGCGACTCGGTGGCTCACTTTCAGCAGGACGCCCCCACCTGTCCCAATTGCGGCCACGTCACTGTTCGCAACGGCGCCTGCTACAAGTGCCAGAACTGCGGCGAGAGCCTGGGTTGCAGTTAGGAAAGTTTACGCGGATCGCTGGCATGACAGTTTGCCGGGCTTGCGGCTCCGCGGCAGAGATGCGGGGCTCGCAAGTGGGGTTGCCATCGCCAGATCATTGGCGAAGCGATCCATTTTGCTTGAAGGTCGTTGGGTTGCGGACTAGTCTCATGTGGGTTTTACCACATCGGAAACTCCAATATGCAAGTCGTTTACCAGCCAGGCCAGCCTCCCGCGTCACCGGGTGGAGTTTCTTATCCAGCGGACTCCGTTCCGCCCCAAGGGGTTATTGCCGAACTGGAGCGGCACATCCTGGTTGATGGCTTCAAGCTCGTGTTCGATGGAGAGCGCAGCTGCGGATCATGCTTCGTGGACGCCGCCAGCGGGCGCGAGCTGATTGACCTGTATGGATTCTATGCCTCGCAGCCGATAGGCTTCAATCACCCCTCCTTTGACCTTCCGGAGGTCAAGGCCGACATGCTGGCGGGGGCCAAAGTCAAGGTGGCCAACGCCGATGTCTATTCCGTGCAGTATGCGACCTTCGTCCAGACCTTCGCCCGCGTCGCGGGGATGCCGCCGATGGACCGCTATTTCTTCATCGAGGGCGGCGCAATGGCGGTCGAGAATGCCCTTAAGGCCGCCATGGACTGGAAGGTCAGGAAGAACCTTGCGTCGGGGCGCGGCGAGCGCGGCACCGAGATCATTCACTTTGAGCACGCCTTCCACGGACGAAGCGGCTACAGCCTCGACTTTTCCCTGCCGCCCGACCAGCGCGAGGCTGCCGCCGCCGAGCTGGAGAAACTGGCACTCCGGCAGATTGGCAGCGTTTTGGCGCGTAAGGGGGAGGACATCGCGGCGATCATCATTGAACCGATCCAGGGCGAGGGAGGCGACAACCATTTCCGGGGCGAGTTTCTGCGCGCGCTGCGCCGCGTCTGCGACGAGAGCGATGTGCTCCTGATCTTTGACGAGGTCCAGTGCGGCCTCGGCATCACTGGCAAGGCGTGGTGCTGCCAGCATTTTGGCGTGCAGCCGGACCTGCTTGTTTTCGGCAAGAAGGTGCAGGTTTGCGGCGTGATGGCCGGCCCGCGGATGGATGAGGTCAAAGACAATTGCTTCCGCCTCCCGAGCAGGATCAACTCGACCTGGGGGGGCAATTTCACCGATTACGTCCGCTCCACCCATTACCTTCGGATTATTGAAGCCGAGCGTCTCTTTGAGAACGCGCGGGTCAGGGGCGAAGAATTCCTGGCAGGTCTCCAGGCGCTCGCTGGAAAGTATCGGGCTGTTTCCGGAGTTCGCGGGAGGGGGTTGATGATGGCGTTTGATTTGCAGACTACCGCCGCTCGCGACGCCTTCTGGAAAGGTTCTTACGATCTGGGCCTTCTCGTCGTGCGTTGCGGCGAGCGGTCTATTCGCCTGCGGCCGGTGCTGGATCTGAAGGGCGACGTGATCGAACAGGCCCTGCGCATCATGGACAAGCAATGCCGCCTCCTTTAGGCGGGGCTGCGGTCCGCACTTCCGACTATGACCACACCTCGAACCAAGAAAGGCTTAGCCGCCTCCAACTCCTCCACCGCAGCCCTCCTCAAGAAGCTCGGCCTCAAGGCTGAGAACCCCGGCGTGTTCTGCGGGGAATGGCTGGGCAGCGGGAAGCTGCTCAAGAGCACCTCCCCGGTGGATGGCCGGCTGCTCGCCAGTGTCCGCACGGCTACGCCGCAGGAATACGAGCGCGTCGCCCAGCGGGCACAGCAGGCGTTTTTTGCCTGGCAGACCGTGCCGGCTCCCAAGCGAGGCGAGATTGTGCGCCAGCTCGGCAACGCGTTGCGCGATGCCAAGGGCGACCTCGGGCGGTTGGTGACGCTCGAGATGGGCAAGATGGAGCAATGGCACCCGCTGGGGGTGGTGGGCATTGTCACAGCCTTCAACTTCCCGGTAGCTGTCTGGGCCTGGAACAGCGCGCTTGCGGCCGTCTGCGGCGATGCCACCCTCTGGAAACCCTCGAGCCAGACACCCCTCACCGCCATCGCCACCATCAAGATCGCCGAGCGCATCTGCCGAGCCAACCAGGTTGATCCCGCCCTGTTCAGCCTGGTCATTGGGGATGGCGCAACGATTGGCGAGTGCCTGATCGGCGACCCGCGGCTGCCGCTGATCTCCGCGACAGGATCGACCCGGATGGGCCGCCATGTGGCCGAGGTGGTCGCGCGCCGGCTGGGCCGGTCGCTGCTGGAGCTGGGCGGCAACAACGCCATTATTGTCGCCCCCACGGCTGACGTGGACCTGGCCATGCGCGCCATTTTGTTCGGTGCGGTCGGCACGGCCGGCCAGCGCTGCACCACCACCCGCCGGATTATCGTGCATGAATCCTTGCGCGAGGTTCTGGCGCGGCGGTTGACCGATGCCTACCGGCAGGTTCCCATCGGCAGCCCGCTCGAAGCGGGAACGCTCATGGGGCCGCTGGTGAATACCCGCGCAGTTGAGGACATGCAGGCTGCGCTGGCGCAGGTCCGCAAGGAACACGGCGAGATTCTCTATGGCGGCGAGCCCCTCCGCGGGCCGCGGTATCCCGGCGGCTGCTATGTCCGGCCCTGCCTCGTTGCGGCGCGTCATGACATGAAGATTGTTCACGAGGAAGCCTGCGCGCCGATTCTCTATCTCATCTCCTATCGCACGCTTGAGGAGGCCATTGCCTACCATAACGAGGTGCCCCAGGGGCTC
>JAPLUA010000650.1 GCA_026397855.1 Verrucomicrobiota bacterium
GACACGTGTGGCTATAAACATAGCGCTCCTAACGGAGCTTTTCACATCGCCGACACCATCCTGCCACGGTATGAAAGATGCGACTGGAGCGCGGACATTCTTGTCCGCTTCCGGGTCACGGGCTGCTGGCGATGGGGCGGACAAGAATGTCCGCGCTCCTTTCAAGGCGATCTTCATCCTCCTATCTCGAAGGAATCCTCATGGATGACGACGTGGGCACCGAGTTCCCCGATCCAGTCGTGCTCGACTTTTGCGGACAAGAGGGCCTGGATTAAGTTTAGACCGCCGGCAGCTTTGCGATCGGCCATCCGGGCCAAGCCTTCGTTGAGCGCTTCAAGGGCGTCGTGATCAACCTCCCATTGGCCAGCAACCGTTCGCGCCATCTGGCAGGGCTTGAGTCCCCACACACTCTCCGCGTCGAGCGCGGTTTGCAGACGCGTGAACCATTCCTTGCCGCCGTCGTTCACGGGGGGCGAGGGTCGGGTGTCGAGGGTCGAGGGTGTCGAGGGGGGGAGGGCGGTGGCGACGAGGCGCACGAGCCATTGCTGGCTGCGGGCGGCCTGGTCGAGCACTTGGGATGTGAGCTGGCCTTGCGCCCGCAACGCGCCCAGCGCGGCGATCTGGTCCGGCGGCGGAACCTCATCCTTGAGCCGCTCCCGCAGTTTGGCCTCCGGCTCCCTCGCCCATTCCTTTTCGCCGCGCGCTAACCATTGTTGGAGCACGGGGTTTGCCAGCACCGGGGCGGTGACTGTTTTCGGCGTTTCGCCGCCGCTCGCCACCAGTCCGGCGAGCTTGTGCAAAAGCGCCTGGCGGTCCGCATCCTCCGGCTGCCAACGGGCTTTGGCCATGGCCGCCACGGCGTCGCGGATATGGCGGGCGGGCAGCACCCAGAGGAACTTGAACAGCGCGTCCCAGTTCTGGTTCCGGGCATTCAGCTTCACCAGCAAGTCCGCGTCGTGGTCGCTCAGGTCCGCCGCCAGCAGTGCCTGCTTCTTCTCGGCGACAAACAGCGGGTTCATCCGCGTGTCGCCGGTGCGGACGATGGCCTCGCGGATGCGGGCTTGCAGCTCCGGCGGCGCGGCTCGGAACTCGGCCCGGAGCGTCTGAAACTCGAAATCCGCCGCCAGATAATCCTCGAACCGGCCCGCCAGCGCGAGGTAGAGAAACCAACGACCCTCGACGGAATGGTGAATCTGGCGGGAGTTGATGAAGGGCAAAAGCACGGCCCCGGCGGCCTGGTCCAGCGCATAGTCCACCAACGCATCCGCAGCGGCAAAGGTTTCCAGCACCCGCCGGGCACCCGCCGCCAGGGCCTTGTCTTTCTCGGCCAACGCGGCCACCAGCGGCGGCACGGCTTCCGCGCCTTCCCTCGCCAGTTCATCCAGCCGTCCGGCCTGCAAGCCGGAAAGCACGCGCAGTTCGACTGGCGCGGTGGCGTGGTAACGGCGTTCGGCCACCAGCTTGCCCAGCGCGGGGCCACGCCCCTTGGCCCAGGCGGCGCACAGGGCGTCCACCGCCTTGGGATTGGCCAGCGAGCGCAACACTTGCCCGGCGTGCGGGCGCAAGGTGGAATCCCGGTCGGCCAGCGCGGCCACCAGCGGTGAAATGGCTTCCGCCCCTTCCCGCGTCAGCTCGTCCAACCGCCCGGCCTGCAAGCCGGAGAGCACGCGCAGTTCCACCGGCGCGGCGGCCTGGTAGCGGCA
>JAPLUA010000649.1 GCA_026397855.1 Verrucomicrobiota bacterium
GCGTGCGCATTACGATTCCATCCACGGACGCATTGCCAGTGAATGGAAGTTGGAGGGAGGGCGATTCAGCCTGAACGTGACGATTCCAGCCAACACAACGGCCACCGTGTATCTCCCGGTGGGTGATGCCTCCGCTATCACGGAAAGCGGCCAGGATCTGGCGCGGGCGCCCGGGCTGAAGCTGCTGCGCGCCGAGGGGGGCTTCGTGGTGCTGGTAGCCGAGTCTGGCACCTATCGGTTCGAGACGAAACACTGATCCCCGGGTCGCGCCGGTGGTTGGCGAAGGTCGGAAGCGTTGCTCGCCGCTTGCATCCGCCCAGCCGGTGGCGTAGCCTTGCTTTACCGTGAAACAGCCGTTCATCAACGTTGAGGAAAAGATTGATAGGTTTGTCGGACGACGGACCCAAACGCCGGAGGCCTTTGCCAGCGGGATGAAGTTGCAGGCCTTGGCAGTCGAACTGCACCGCTCTTTTAAACATCGGTGGGCACCCAAGGGTGTTTACCGGTTCAAGACCCACGAGGAAGCCGACGAATGGATGAATCGCATGCTGGCGCGAAGCCAGATCCCAAGGACCTAGAGCCGCGTCCACCTGTCGAGGCTGACCTTGCTGGGCTGTGCCGCGAACTAAACCAACGTGTGTTACTGGTTTGCCGAGCATGGCGAGGAGCCGCCGAAGTCCTCCTGACTCTTCGATGCCACCCTATACGACCAGCCCAATGCCACGCCTGCTCCTGCACAGCTTGATCCTCGGATTGTTGGCGCTGGCGGTTAACGCGGCTCAGCCGCGGCTCCCGAACGTTGTGTTCGTCCTGGCAGACCAGTGGCGGGCCGAGGCCTTTGGCTACGCGGGCAACCCGGACGTGAAGACGCCGAACCTCGATCGGCTCCAGCGCGAGGGCGTCCGGTTCATCAACGCCGTCTCCGCCATGCCGGTGTGCTCGCCCATGCGCGCATCGCTCCTGACCGGGCAGCGGCCCCTGACCCACGGCGTCTTCCTGAACGACGTGCCGCTCGACCCGGAGGCGGTCACCATCGGCAAGGTTTTGCGCGCCGCGGGCTACGACACCGGGTATATCGGCAAGTGGCACGTGGACGCCCATGGCCGGTCGAACTTCATCCCGCGCGAGCGGCGGCAGGGCTTCGACTACTGGAAGGTGCTTGAGTGCACGCACGACTACAACAGCTCGGCCTACTACGCGGACGGCGCGGACAAGCTTCGATGGGAAGGTTACGATGCCATCGCCCAGACGCGGGACGCGCAGCAATATCTCCGCGACCATGCCGGGTCGCAGAAGCCCTTCATCCTCATGCTTGCCTGGGGGCCGCCGCACGACCCTTATTTCACCGCCCCCGAGAGATACCGGGCGATGTATGATCCCTCGAAGCTGCGGCTGCGGCCCAATGTGCCTCAAGCAGGGGAGGGGCAGGCGCGCAAGACCCTCGCCGGCTATTACGCCCACTGCACCGCCCTGGACGATTGCTTCGGCGAGTTGCGCCGCACCTTGCAGGAGACCGGCCTGGAGGAGAACACCCTGCTGGTCTTCACCTCGGATCACGGCGATATGGTGGGATCCCAGGGCGCCTACAAGAAACAGCGGCCTTACGATGAGGCGATCCGGGTTCCGCTGCTCCTGCGGTGGCCAGGAGGATTGGGGGCCAAAGACCGTCAACTGGATGCGCCGATCAACTCCGAGGATCTCATGCCCACGTTGCTCGGGTTGAGCGGGGTGCCGGTTCCCAAAACGGCCGAGGGGCTGGATTACAGCGGGTATATCCGTGGCCGAAAGAACCCGGGGGACGGAGCCGCAGTGATCTGTTGCGTCTCACCGTTCGGCGAATGGGTCCGCCGGAACGGCGGTAGGGAATACCGCGGCATTCGCACAATGCGCCATACCTACGTCCGCGACCTGGGGGGGCCCTGGCTGCTCTACGACAACCGGGCCGACCCGTACCAGACCAACAACCTCGCCAACCGGCCCGGGTATGCCCGTCTTCAAGCCAGCCTTGACGCCATCTTGGATCGCAAGCTCAAGGAGCGGCACGACGAGTTCCTCCCCGGCGACGCCTACATAAAAAAATGGGGCTACAAGGTGGACGCCAACGGCACGGTGCCTTACGAACGATGAACGAGCCGCGATCCGCACTTGCCGACAACATTTCTTGAATTGACATCAGCCCACCTTCGTCTGGAATATCAAGATTATGAACGAAACGTCTAATACTCTCACATCACGTCGCGAATTTATTAAAACCACCAGCCGCATCGCCGCAGTTTCAGCTCTGGCGGGAGTGGCCCTCCCCCATGTCCACGCTGCGGGGAGCGATCTCATCCAGATAGCCCTCGTCGGCTGCGGGGGGCGCGGAACCGGCGCCGCCAACAACGCCCTTGCCAGCAAGGGCGGCCCCACCAAGCTCGTCGCCATGGCCGACGTGTTCGAGCAGAAGCTCAACAACAGCTTTGAAAGCCTCCAGAAGGAGAAGAAAGACCAGATGGATGTCCCGCAGGACCGCAAGTTCATTGGGTTCGACGGCTATAAGAAGGCCATGGATTGCCTGAAGCCAGGGGACGTCGTCATCCTGACCACACCCCCGGCTTTCCGCTGGGTTCAGTTCAGCTACGCCATCTCCAAGGGGCTGAACGTGTTCATGGAGAAGCCCCTCACCGTGGACGGTCCGGCCAGCCGCAAGATGCTGAAGCTCGACGAGGAGGCCAAGGCCAAGAACCTGAAAGTCGGAGTTGGATTGATGTCCCGCCACAGCCGGCCGCTCCAGGAGTTGCATCAGCGCATCCAGGACGGCGAAATCGGCGATGTTATCGTCATGCGCGGCTACCGGATGCACGGGCCCGTTGGGCACGCCTTCCAGACCAAGTGGCCGGGAGACCCCAGCGAACTTCTCTGGCAGATCAAGCACTTCCATGCCTTCCTGTGGGCCAGCGGCGGGTGTTTCAACGACTTCTACATCCACCACGTTGACCACCTGTGCTGGATGAAGAACTCCTGGCCGATCAAGGCCCAGGCGATCGGCGGCCGGCACTACAAGCATAACCCCGAGGGATTGCCCTACGTGGATCAGAACTTCGATGCCTACAACGTGGAATACACCTTTGACGACGGATCCAAGATGTACATGGACGGGCGGTGCATGAACGGCTGCAACGACATCTATTCAAGCTACGCTCACGGCAGCAAAGGCATGGCCATCGTCTCCAAGTCCAGCGACTGCGGAGCCCCCTCGATGACCTTCAAGGGCCAGAATCCCCAGCGCTCCAACATGATCTGGACATCCAAGGTCGCGCCCGACCAGCAGGATCCTTATCAGAACGAATGGAACGACCTCATGGACGCCATCCGCAACGACAAGCCTTACAGCGAGGCAAAGCGCGGCGTCGAGGCGAGCCTGGTTTCCAGCATGGGCCGCATGGCCGCCCACACCGGTCAGGAGATCACCTTCGAGGACATGCTCAACTGCGAGCACGAGTTTGCGCCCGACGTGGATAAGCTCGCCATGAACTCCGCCGCTCCGCTCCAGGCCGATAAAGACGGCAAATACCCGATGCCGATGCCCGGCATCACCAAGAAGCGCGAGTATTGATTCTCCCTGCAGTGGTGGCCCGTGCAGGGCCGCCACTGACTTTGAAGAAACCGATGCCTGGGTCTGGGCCTCGTTCCGGTGGCTTCAGGTGCAAAAGAAATGACCCGCTCCTGCGTTCGCGGGAGCGGGTGTTTAGAGGTTGACGCTTAATTGTTTGCCCCAGCCGGGGGCAAACAGTTCTCTTACTTCAACTTGGCCAGGGCTTCCTTGACCTTGGTGAAATCCGGCAGTTCCTTGGGCGTGGGGGTCTGCTCGCTGTATTGGACGACCCCGCTCTTATCAATCACGAAGGCAGCGCGCGCGGAGGTGTCACCGATACCGGCGAGCATGGGGAACAGCACATCGTACTTCCTGGTGACTTCCTTATTGAGATCGCTCGCGAGGGTGATGCTGATCTTTTCCTTCTGCGCCCAGGCTTCCTGAGCAAAAGGCGTGTCAACGCTGAGGGCGATGACGTCGGCATTGAGGCCGGCGTAGCTGCCCAGGCCGGCTGTGATGTCGCACAGCTCCGAGGTGCATACGCCGGTAAAGGCTGCCGGGAAGAACAGGAGAACGGTGTTTTTCTTGCCGAAGTTGTTGCTCAGCTTGATATCCACCAGGCCGGCGGCTTGCTTGGATTTCAAGGTGAAATCAGGTGCTTTGGATCCTACAGGTATTGGCATATCGTGTTATGTGTTTTATTGTATTCGTGGAGAATTATATAAACCCGGTGCCCGCCGCTGTCAAGCGTGACAAGGAGGCCTTCCCATGGCCCCCACCGTCCACGCTCTACGCTCTACGCTCCACGGTCTCCGCTCTGCGCCCTACGCCTTGGGGCTGGACGATGGGTGCGCGCTCAACTGGCGGCTGCCCTCCCAGAGGTAAAATAGCCCCGAAATCCCCGTGCAGATCGCCGCCCCCCACATCCAGAACGCGAGCCATCCAGGTCCCC
>JAPLUA010000653.1 GCA_026397855.1 Verrucomicrobiota bacterium
ATACCAGGCCGGGACCACCCCTGGCATTAACGGCCCCCGCCAGCCCGACTACCCCGGACTGGAAGCCAACAACTATGCCGTAAGCGTTCCTGGAACCGGCCCCAGCGTCCGGGTTCCGGCCTTTAACAACAACACCAACACCATCACGATTTCCGTACGGGTGAAGGCTTCAGTTGCTCAAAATGCGGGCGCAGGCATTTTCATGTGCGATGGAGGAACCACCTATGCGGGGCTTAACATGGACGTCTATGGCGGTTACGGTTTGTCTTACACCTGGAACAACGACCCCAACACTTACAACTGGGTTCCCACCACCGACAACGGTTTGCCGCCGCTGCCCGAAAATGAGTGGGCTTATGTTGCCCTAGTGGTCAAGCCGGACCAGGCATGGATTTATACCTGCGCATCGAATCAGCCCCTGAACTTCGCGGGCGCCACGAACTTCCTGGCCCACGTCAACCAGAAGTTTGATACTGCTACCCTGTTCGGCACGGACGGCGGCTACGCTGCCTACAGTTTCAACGGCGGGATTGACGAGGTGGCGGTCTGGAACCGCGCGCTCGGTGTTGGCGAATTATACAGCCAGGTAGCCGCGGCCGTCGGCGGCCTCGGCCCCAAGATCTTCAGCGAGCCCCAGAACTCCGTCTCATACAGCGGCGACCCATTCACGGTCGCGGTGGATGTGGGCGGCACGCCGAGCCTGACCTATCAGTGGTCCAAGCTCAGCTCCGGGCCGATCGCAGGAGCCACTAACAGCTCCTACACCGTGGACAATGCCCAGACCACCGACTCGGACACCTATTCCTGCTATGTGGTCAACGCGTACGGTTCAGTGACAACGGTGGGTGCGGTGGTGACTGTTAACCAGTCCCTTGTTCCCGCGATTGTGACGCCGCCCGTTGGGCACACCTTGTATCCCGGCGGCACGCTCAACCTGAGCGTGACAGCTTCCGGCGGCGGGCTTCGGTATCAATGGAAAAAGAACGGCACGAACCTCGTCGGCGCCACCACTTCGGCCTATGTCATTCCCAGCGTGGCGACGAACAACAGCGGCAGCTACTCGGTGGTTTGCACCAACTCCCAGGGCCAGGCTCCCGCCGGCCCGGTGACCGTCACGGTGCGGGCCCCGGCTAACAACTATGAAACCGTCATTGTGGCGGACAAGCCGGAAGCCTGGTTCCGGCTCGACGAAGCCAGCGGCACCAACATGTGGGACTCGATGGGGCGGCACGATGGAAATTACACCAACGTCAGCGGAGCTCCTGTCACCTTCGGGGCGCCCGGCGCCGTGGTCGGCAGCAGCGATACCGCCGTCACCTTCGACGGCACCAGCCAGAGCTACGGGATTGCTCCCTACTCGGACAAGCTCAACTCGGCGCAATTCACCATTGAATGCTGGGCCAAGACCACCAACCTGATCGATCCGCTCTGCCCGGTTTCCAGCCGCTCAGGCGTTCCGCAGGGATATTGGCTATACACCTATCCCGCTGCTTCCTGGAGTGGCGGCGTAAGCCAGAGCGGGAACAACTACTAACAACTACTACGTGCCTTCGGATACTGCCAGCGATGCCATTGTGGCCGGGGAGTGGAAGCACATTGTGATGGCCTACGGAACCTCCCTGCGCGTTTACATCAACGGCCAGTGGGACGGTTACGGCTACGTGGATTTCGAGCACAACTTGAGCGCTCCGTTCATCGTCGGCGCACGGGGCGGAACCGCGCTCTCGTACCTGTTTAACGGCCAGGTGGACGAAGTGCTGGTCTATACCAATGCCCTCACCCAGGCGCAGGCCGCAAGCCACTACTCGGCGGCCGTGTTCCCCAACCCGACTCCCCCGTTCTTCCTGTCGCTGCCGGCATCCCAGGAAGTGGTGAGCAATGCCAACAGCGCGGTGACGCTCTCGGGAGTGGCCAACGGCTCGATGCCCATTACCTACCAATGGTATAAGAACGGGAGCGCGCTGGCTGGAGCAACGAACAGCGCCCTTGCCATTACGGCGGTCTATACCAATGCGGCCTCTTACAGGCTGCAGGCATCCAATCAATATGGCTCCACCAACGCCATCGCCGACTTCTCGGTGCTGCCGCCGACGCCCGCGTATGTGAATGTCACCAACGGGCTGGTGCTGCACCTGACGTTTGACGGTAATTACGCGGATTCCTCGGGCCGCGCCAACAACGGTAGTGCAACCGGTGTGGGCGGCGGAACGCCCTCGATCAGCGCTGGTCGCATCGGCAGCGGTGCGGTCCACTATGAAACGCACACCACGACGGGCATCCCGTATAACCTGAACACCAACGCCGTTGTCACGGACAGCGGCTACGTCACGCTCGGAAACCCGGCCGATCTGCAATTCGGCTCAAGCGTGAACTTCTCTGTCGCCTACTGGGTCAAGCTGCCTGTCGGCTACGTGAACGGCGACCTGCCGTTCCTCTGCAGCGCCAAGCAATCCTACGGGAACCCCGGCTTCACGTTTGCACCGGGCTATACCAATGGCGGCTGGTCTTACAGCTACAACGGATCTGTCGAGTACAACGATACGCCAGATTCCATCAACGACGGCAATTGGCATCACCTGGTTCAGACCGTGGACCGGACCGGCAATGCGGTTAGCTATGTGGATGGTGTCCAGGCCGACTCGCGCCTCGCGACGGGCATCGGCAACATCAACACAGCGGGCCCGATCAACATCGGCCAGGACCCCACGGGTTTATACCCGGAGGTAGGCTCGGCGGATGTGGACGATCTGGCGATCTGGCGCCGCGCGCTGACCGCCTACGAGGCCTACTCGATCTACTATGCCGCCACGAACTCGAACTCGAGCTTCAATGTGCCCGGCACAGTGACCTTGAACATCCAGCACTCGGGAACGGATCTCGTGCTCACCTGGAATCCCGGCTCAACCCTCGGCACGCTCCTGGAGGCCGATTCCATAAACGGGCCCTGGACGAAGGCTGCCGCTTATACGCCGGTCTTCACGGTTACTCCCGGCGCCGCCAAGAAGTTCTACCGGCTTAGCTTGAGCGAGTAAACGAACACAGTTACGGGCGGCCGGGAGAATTGCTCTCCCGGCCGCTTTTTTTTGCCCGGGATAAAACAGCAGTTGGGACCACGGATGTCGCGGATAACACGGATAAAGAAGGGATTGCGATGGAATGGGTGTTCCCTGGCAGGTGGCGGCGAAAGAGGCTCTCGACCATGACGAAGCCCGTTCCCATCCGTGTTACAGGGGAGTTCCTGGCATACACCATACCAGAAGCTTCTCCCGCTCCCCTGCAGCAGGGGAGAGGGTCGGGGAGCACTGTTGTTGGGTTCAGGCAGAAAGGGAGCGTGGCGCGGCCCTCGGGGG
>JAPLUA010000553.1 GCA_026397855.1 Verrucomicrobiota bacterium
CACGAGGTTCGTAGTCGAGAGCGACGACTCCTGGATTCCTGAAGAGTTCAAAGAGGCCATGAAGGACGCCAGGGAAGAACGTTTCGTTGACATGGAGGCGGCCCTCCACGAAACGCCGCCCCCGCGCCTGCAATGAGATACCACTTCCGCGCGGTCGAGCGGTTCTGGACCTGCTTCTATCGGCTGTCGTCCGCTGACAAGGCGCTGGCTCGGGAAGCGTGGCAGAGCTTCAAGGAGGATCCCTTCGATAGCCACTTGGGCACACACAAGATTCAACGCCTGTCCGCCTACTACGGGCGCACAATCTACTCAGTGCGTATCGGGGAGGACTTGCGTTCAACCTTCTACGTGGACGGGAACACAGTTGTGTCACTGACTATTGGCACGCACAAGATATACAAGGCCTAATGCGCGAGGATTTTCGCGTAGGCCTCCCCATTCGCCTCCGAGCCGAGCACCTGCCCCAGCGTCTTGCGCCCGAAGCCCCGCATCGTGTCCTCGGGCCAGTGCGTGAAATGCGAGAACGCCAGGTAGTTGAGCGCATTGGGGATGTGCCGGAACGACACCTCCCCGTGGATGCTCACCCCCTCCAGCCCTGAACGGTAGGCGCGCAGGCACGCCTCTTTGATGGTGCTGACCACTTGCTGATAACGGTCCCCGTGCCACTGGCTGCCCTGGTGCACGAAACCCACCCCGCGCGCGCCGGGCGGCCGGAGATCGCGCGGCCAGTTGGGGTTCTCGAACACCGCCGCCGGGGCGCCATCATCCAGGTAGCGGGTCAGGGGCAATGGATCTTTGAGCACCATGCCGGTCAGCGTCCACTGGCAGACGCCGCCTTCGGGAAGCAGCTTCAACATCGCCGGGGGCTTTGCCCCCATGCTTACGTTCTGCTCCAACTGCTTCCCGTAGTTGAAGCCGGTATAGGTCGCGCAGGCCACCAGCTTGCTGCTGAGCCGCGCCCGGACCGCTTCCATGGCCTGCCGGTAGGACAAGCCCTGAAAGAAGAAAGCCTCCGGGTCGTCCGCCGGCCAATCCTTCCGCATCGCCCGGGTCAGCGGGTGATAGTCCACAAGCAAGTCGCCGTTCTCCAGGTTCAGCCCGCCGATCTCGAACTCGCGGAACATCCAGTCCATCGAATCGCGCAGCCAAGCCTGGTAGGCCGGATGCGCCGGGCAGGCACCGAAGTCGCCGTTGAACGCGTAGGGCTCCCCTTTCTCATTGAGCATCCGCGCATCCGGATGCTGGCGCAGGAACCCGGCCAGGTTGTAGCGGTGCGCCCCCTCATAATACGCGCCCCCGTACCAGGTCGTGCCGAAGCCGGGCAGGATGGCAACCCCCTTGGACGCCGCATCCGCGGCGACGCGCTTGCCCGCCTCCACTCCGCCATGCGCATCCCGCAGGAACCCCCAGACCACAACCCCATTGATCCCCAGGCCCGCCGCGCAGTCCGTCAGACGCCGATAATCCTCCACGAAGGTCTCGGGCCGCTTGAAGTATTTGTTGTAGCAGCCGGACACCTGCATCCCCGGGTCATCCAGGACCCAGTTCGTGCTGTGGTCCCAGGTCCAGAAATAGGAGTTCGGCAGGGCGGGCTTCGGCCGGTCGAGTTTCCATGCCAGGCCGGCGCGCCTGGCAGAACGTGGCGCGCCCTGGACGTCCGGGCCAATCGATCCCCCGGCAAGGGTCGCCAACCCCGCACTCGCTATCGAACTCCGCAAAAAGCCGCGGCGGCTGAGTTTCTGATGATCTTTCATAGGACGCAAGGAACTGCCTGCCATATTCGGCCGTTACGCATACTCATCCCATGCACCGAGAGCAAGGTCAGATCGCACGGGGCGGCATGCCGGGGGCCCGGATCTCGCCCCACCCTGCGACCTGCTATCGTCAGAGCCTGGTTGACAGCGCGTGCCCGCTCACCCACCTTCTCCCCGCCTGGCTGGCACCGCGGGTGCGCCCGGAAGAAACAAACTGCCGCATGATTACACACCGATCCACTAACCTCCGCACCGCCCTCACCCTCTTCTTCCTGACGGCCCTGACCCTCCCTATCCTGGCGGCGGGCCCCAAACCGACGCCGGTGTCGCCGCCGGACGCCGAGGCGTGGATTCGCCACACGATCCCGCTGCCCAAGCAAATCGAGATCAAGGCGAAGGTAATCCGGCCGGCGGCGGGGATTCAGATTGCCGAACCGGCCGGGGATGGCGGGCTGGGGAAGCAGGCGGGGGACGAATTACGCGCATGGGTTGCGGCGAAGTCGCGGACGGGCAAACCGAAGAACACCACCTTCAGTCTGCAGCTTCAAATCGGCGGGCCGGAGGCAGCGGAATTAAAGACGCTCAAGAATGCCGACCAGGCTTACCGGATTATCCCGAACCAGGCTGGCACCGCCTTGCAGATGGTGGCACTCACCGGGCGCGGCCTCTATTATGCGGCCAGAACGCTGCAGCAGTTGCTTCGGACCAATGCGGAGGGGAACGTGGAGATTCCACTGGCCCGCGTGACGGACTGGCCGGACCTGGCGAAGCGGGGCCTTTGGGGCTCGGATTGCTATGATCACCTGCGCTGGATGGGGGAGCGCAAAATGAACATTGCCGAGCAGATTTCCGACCACGGAGTGGAACCGCAGGGCAAGCCGTATGCGCGGCTCAAGGGCGGGCGCGAGCCGATGGTGCGGGAAGGGCCCCGCTGCGGGGTTGATCCTGTCCCCGTAATCCTGCACCTGGAACAACTGGCAGGCCGGGGTATTTTTCAGGCCTTCCCGCAGTTCAAAGCGCAAGGCGGCCAGGCCGGGGCCATCTGCTATTCGAAGCCGGAGTTTGCGGGGATACTCGCCGACTGGCTCGTCGAGCTGGGCCGCCTGCCGGGGGTGAGCGAGGTGGACGTCTGGATGGCCGAGAACCTGCACGGGAAAGGCGGCTGCCAATGTCCCGACTGCCGCAAGGAGGACCGGAACGTCCTGGAGGTGCGGACGATCGTGGCGGCCCTGAAGAAGGCGCGGGAGAAGTTGCCGGATCTGACCATCTACGTGCTGACCAGCGAGGAGACCGAAGACAGCAATGCCCGCATTCTGCGGGAGCTGCCGCCGGAGGTGAAACTGTGGTATTACCACAGCCTGCTGACCTACAACTCGGCGGAGTCCCCGATGCTGCGGAAGTACCTGGTGGACGCAGCCAGGGACGGCCACTGGGTCGGGGTGTGCCCGAATGTGACGGCCTTCGTGAACTTCGCCCATCCCTTCACCGGCGCGGGCTTCATCCATTACCGGATGAATGAGTTCGTGAGCAAGGGCATGTCGGGGCTGATCGGTTACGCGACGCCGCGCGTCAATTATTCGCTGTTCAACGTGGAGGCTGCGGCGGAGTGGAGCTGGAACGCCCAGGGCCGGACACCGCGCGAGTTCGCCCTGTCGTGGGCGGTGCGACAGGGAATGAAGGATCCTGGGAAGTTCGCGGACTGGTCGGAAACGATCGGGGCGGTAGCCTGGGATGTGTATGGGTCGGACTGGCCGAGCGGCGAGATGAGGACCACGCCGCCGCGGGTGGCGGAGCGGCTGCGCAAGGGAGACTTTGGCGGGCTGGGCACCAACCTGTGGGGAGTGTATCGCTCGCCCTGGGCGGACATCAAAAACGTCGAGCACCTCAACTCCGATGTCGCGCAGGCGGAGCGGGCGGTCGGGCTGGCGCGAGAGCTGGGCCAGCAGGAATTTGTGCAGGAGAGCCTGGTGGTACAGGGTTACATCCGGTCGCTTAAGGCGCTGTACGAGCTGCGGTCAATCATCAAGCCGGAGGGCAGGGTGCCGGCGGTGCGCAGCGAGGATGCCAGGGGTTACTTCAAGCTGTATGCGGACAGCTTGCAACAAGTTGCGGCCGCGCTGCCCAGGTGGGAGGAAACCGTCCGCAAACCGGGCGACATCCATGGCTTCACGGACAAGCCGATTGAAGTGATCCAGGAGATGCTGAAGCAGATGGCGAAGCTGCAGGTGGAACTCGGGCTGTAAGCCGCATCCTGCGGCGTCTTGTGCGGGCCAGCGTCGCTGGCCCGCCAATTCCATCACGGCCTGAGGGTCAATTGCCCATGAATGGCCAGCCAGATGCACGGCGGCTCCCGGCTGGTGAAGACAACCCGGTGGCGCTGGTGCGCCGGGATGAGCACGGAGTCTCCCGCATTCAGGGCCAGGAGCCTGCCGCCTTCATACTCCAGGGTCGCCTGCCCCTGCGCCAGCAGCACCCACTCATCGCGCGCCTGGTCATACCACTGGCCTGCGGGCGTCACCTGGCCGGCGGAGACGATCCTCTCAACCAGCAGCCCCGGGGTCTCGATCAGCGGCTCAAACAGCCCTTGCGCCGGCCGCGGATGCGGGAGGGTCCAGAAGTTATTCATGACTCTTACCGCAGGATTCGGCGTCACCGGAATCCCACCCGGTAGAACCGCTGCCGGAGCCCGGCCTCGGAATCAACAACGAGCCCTGTAGGCAGAGCCAAAACCACCTCCTGAATCTGGCTCCAGCTCTGCAGGTTGGAGGAGGCATACACCTGGTAGGTCTGCCCTGCCGCGCCTGCAAAGGCGAACTCAAATCCGCCGTCAGCCCTCCGGCGCAAAGAGTCGGCCAGGATAACTGGCGACGACGGGATGGCTTGTCCCATGTGGGCGATAAACTGGTACGCGCTCCAGGTCGCATCCTTGTTGTCCCCCTTGTTGAGCACCGTAACGGCCCATGTCCCTGCCGGGTTCTCCCCGAAAAACGCATGGCTGGTAAGAAACCAATTGGTGAGAGACGCGGCGGCCGTGCTGGTGTCCGACCGGCAGGACATCAGGAGGCGGGATCGTGTGCCCTGGGGCGACGTCAGGTGTGCCTCGATGTCGCGGAGCACGGTGGCGGCAAAATCCAGGCGCATTTCCACGACCTCAAGAGGCGACGGGTTGGTCAGCGTGAAGGCTCGGCTGACACTGGCGCCCGGCGAGATCAGCGCCCCGACCGGAACCGGGGCATCGTCTCCTTGCACCACCTCCGGCGTGACGCCGGTGTATTGGCGGGCCAACGCCGTGAAGCGGTCGGCGTTGATTTTGCCAAACCCATAGTTCTGGTTGAAGCAGAACCCTGCCCCATTGGTGCGCCATCCCCCGTCGCTGGTGGCGGTGGTGTCGTCCGGATCCACCCGATCGCAGGAGCGGGCCAGCAGATGTTTGGCCAGCCGGATTTCGAGATTCGTATTGGCCTGCACCCCCAGGGCCATGATCCCCGCTACCAGGGGCGTGGCGGACGATGTCCCGCCAAAGTCGGCTGTGTAGTCCTGGTCGGGGAACGGATTACCCGGCCACTTGTAATTGTTGTAGCCGTTCGTGCCCGCGCGGTCGGTCGTGGTGATCTCCAACTCGTTGGTGCGCGGGCTGGAGGAGGGTGCGGTGACGAAAACGCACGCGCCAAAGCCGCTGTAGGTCGCAAAGATCCCGCTGCTGGCCAGCGCCGCAACGTTGATGACGCAGGGGCTGGAACTCTTGCCTCTCCGGTTGGAGTCTTCCACCGGCTCATTGCGCGAGTTCCCGGCGGAGACACAATGAATGGTTCCGGCACCGGCTGATTCCACCAACGCGGCTCTCTCGGCTGATTCATTATCGAACGGGGTGGAGGAGCCGTAGCTGTGGTTCTTGACACGAATGTTCCGATTCGTGCCAAAGCTGTGATACTTCGTGGCATCCACAAAAGCAGCCACGGTTGAGCCGCCCTCAAAATCAACCCGCAGCCCGGCGAGCCGGGCCCACGGCGCAGCGCCGGTAACGCCCAGTCCGTTGCCACCGCGAGCCGCCGCCACCCCCGAAACGGCCGTCCCGTGATTGTCATTGGGGTAAACCGGGTCCGGGTTCGGGCTGTTCTCCCCGAAGTTCCAACTGTCGCTGGCCACGTAATTGGGCGCAAGGTCGGGGTGCGCGGTATCCAGCCCGTCATCCACGATGCCGATCGTTACCCCCGAGCCCGTGATGTCCCGGCTCCAGGCCCCTTGCACCCGGGAATCCCGGTCCGGATGCTCCAGCCAGTTGAGATGCCACTGGCCCGGGAAGTTGGTCGGGCTGTTGGCCGGATAATACGGATCGTTGGGAATGAACGCCTCGCGCACGTTCCGCGTCACGCTGTTGAGCCAGGCATCCCGCAGTGGGTCGGCGCCAACAACCGCGCCGGCCTTTGACGCGGAACTGGCCTGCGACGCCACCACCTTCTCCGCTTCGAGCTCCGATCCCGCCCTGACCACATGCATGTCCGGATCGCTGCGCAGGGTGTAAAGGAACTCCAGCTTCCGTTCCCGTGCAAAAGCCCGGATATCAGCCCCGGGCGCGAGCCGGACCAGGATTTCGGTGGTGGTCGCTTCACCCCACACGGGCACCGCGGCGAGGCACAAACACGCCAGGCCATACGCATTCCAACGACTGCCCGCCCTCCGGAGGGCAGACAAAGCCAGGGCCGGCAAACCGGGGGCGTGGATACCGCTGCAGCAGAGGAGTAATCTTGTCATGTCGCGGCATTATAGGGGCTTAAGGGACGGAAGATCAAGGAGGTCTCATCGCCTGCTGGATTTGGGATTGGACCCGACCGGCCCCACCGGGTACGGTGAACGCTGACGAACACGCTTTTTACAACCATGCATCCCTCGCTTCGTTCACGCGCCATCACGACGTTTCTTTTTCTGCTGACCCTTGCGGCATCATTCCAGTCACCTGCGGCGCCATCGCTCAGCGACTTGCGCTGCGACGGGCGGGCGAATCCCCTGGGGATAGACTCGCCGACACCGGCCTTCAGTTGGATCGTCGCCGCGAACGACCCCAAACAGCAGCAGGCCGCCTACGAGGTGATCGTGGCATCGAGGCCGGAATGGCTCAGCGAGGCGAAGGCGGACCTCTGGAAGAGCGGCAAAGTCCTCTCCGGCCGCAATTTCGGCGTGGCCTATGCCGGCCAGCGGCTGGCTTCGGAAGCCGGCACCGTGTGGAAGGTGCGCATTTGGGATGAGCGGGGCCGTCGCTCCGCCTGGAGCCAGCCGGCAGCCTTCCGCATGGGGCTCCTGGATGCGCGCGATTGGGAGGCCAAATGGATCGGACGGAGCGAGGACCGGTATCGCGGCGCGCCCAACGGCTATCACGCAGCGGAGACCAGGACGGACGAGGTGAAATGGGTGCAGGTGGACCTGGGTGAAACGCTCGCCATTGAGGAAGTCGTCCTCTACCCGGCCAAGCCCAACAACTGGAGCCCGGTAACGTCCGGCTTCGGATTCCCGCCCGTGGGCCGGGTGGAAGTTTCAGACACGCCGGCTTTTGACGCTCCGGCACTCGTGGCGCGGTGGGAGGATGGCGCGGCGCTGCTGAGCGGAGATGCCGCGGCCAAATTCCCCGGCCGCGGTGCGCGAGGCCGGTATGTGCGGGTGACTTCCGAGCATCTCTGGCGGCGCCAGGATGGCTCGCTTTGCTTTGCGCTGGGCGAAATGCAGGTGCTCTCGGGCGGCAAAAACCGGGCGCTCGGGGCGGCCGTCACGGCCCGGGATTCGGTGGAAGGCCCGGGGGGCTGGGCGATGAAAGGACTCACGGACGACGTCGCGGCGGGCCTGCCGCCAAAAGATGACGACTTCGCCGCGGTGCTGCTGCGAAAGAGCTTCCCGGTCGCCAGGCCGATCGCGCGGGCCACGCTGTCGGTTTGCGGGCTGGGCTACTGCATCGCCGAGCTGAACGGGCTGCGGGTGAGCGCCGCCGAGCTCGATCCGGGCTTCACCGTGTTCGACCATCGCGTGCTTTACACCACGCACGATATCACGCGGCACCTGCGCGAAGGCTCCAACGTCCTCAGCCTGACTCTTGGCGGGGGATGGTTCCAGGTCGCCACGCCCGAACTCTTCGGGTTCCAGCAGGCCCCCTGGACCCTGCCGCCGCGGGCGCTGGTGCGGCTGAGAATGGATTTCGCCGACGGCACCTCCCAGGTGGTGGCCTCGGACGGAAGCTGGGAGGCGGGCACCGGCCCGATCCGGTTCCAATGCGTGCGCGGGGGCGAAACCATTGACCTGGCACGACCCGAGCAATGGGGTCCCGCGCTCGTGGTGAAAGCCCCGGCCGGCCGGCTCCAGGCCCAGGCTCATCCGGCCATCGGACGACACAGCGAAATCCCCGCCGCGGCCCTGAGCGAGCCCCAGCCGGGCGTTTACCAGTTCAAGCTGGCCGAAAACACCGCGGGCTGGCCCCGCCTCCGGGTCAAGGGAACGCGCGGCCAGAAAATCACCCTGCGCTGCGCCGAGGACTTCGAACCCAACGGCGTCATCTCCCGCAACCTGAACAGCCACACGTTCGGCCGCTACCAAACCGATGAGTTTGTGCTGCCGGATGACAGCATCCACATCCTGGAGCCGCATTTCACCTATCACGGATTCCAGCACGTGCGAGTGGAAGGCCTGCGGCAGAAACCCCGGCTGGAGGATCTCGTCGGCATCCGCGTGCATACCCTGCTCGAACCGGCCGGATCGTTCGAATGCTCCGACCCGCTGCTCAACCGCATCCACGAGGTCTGCGTGCGCACCTACCAGGACAACCTGCACGGCATACCCACCGACTGCCCCCAGCGCGAAAAGGCGGGCTGGATGCTCGACGGCTACGTCGCCGCCGGCACTGTCGGCATGTGGAACTTCCGCGCCGATACCCTTTACCAGAAGTGGCTGCGCGACATGGCCGACGCGCAAGCCCCGGACGGGTCGGTCCCGTCCATTGTCCCATCCCCCAACTGGTGGGGGCTGCTCGATCCCTGGTGGGGCGGCGCGTGCGCGGCCGTGGCCTGGGATCTCTACGAGCGCTATGGCAACGAGCAAGTCCTGCGGGAGCAGTTCCCCGCGATGCGGCGATTCGTTGATTACATGGGCGCGCGCGCCCGGGGCCATCTGCTCGACTACTCCCTGGGCGACTGGCTGGAGGTCGGGTCCAACGGCCCCGCCAACCGCACTCCCGTCGAGATCACCTCCACGATGGCCTATTTCCATTGCGCGCGCATTGTGGGCCGCACGGCGCGGCTGATGGGGGACGATGACGCCGCGAGGCGCTACCTGGATCTGGCGGAGCAGGTTCGCACCGCCCTGAACCGGAAATACTTCGACACCGCGCGGCACCGTTATGCGTCGGACAGCCAGTCCGCCTCCGCGATGGGTCTGGTGCTCGGGATCGTGCCCGACTCGGAGCGCCCGGCGGTCTTCGCCGAGTTCGTGCGGAACATTCGCGAGGACCGCAAGGGCCACATCAGCACCGGCATCGTCGGGACGCGCTTTGTGTTCGAGGCCCTGCACGCGGGCGGGCGCGACGACCTGGCTTACGAGATCCTCACCCAGCCGGACTTTCCGGGGTGGGTCCACATGCTGAAGAATGGCGCCACCACGCTCTGGGAAACGTGGGAGGGCGGGTCGTCGCGCAACCACCCGGCGCTGGCGGTGGTGGATGCCTGGCTCTACGAGGTCATCGGCGGCATCACGCCCGAACCCGGCGCGCNNAGCGATTCACCGTGGCCCCGCAACCGCTCGGCGGCGTCACCTGGGCCCGCACGGCGCACAACACGGCGCGCGGACTGATCGAATGCAGTTGGGTTATGGAAAAGGGCCAGCTTACGCTGCGCCTGAAAGTGCCCGCTGGAACCCGCGCCCGGGTCGTGCTGCCTTCACCGAAAGGCCAGCAGATCAAGGAATGCGGCCCGGGAAGCCACTTGATCAAGGGCCTGCGCGCTTATTCGAGCCCCTTGTGACTGAAGGAATAATGCGCCACCTGACGTTGGCGGCTACGATGCCGGGGCCTTTTAAGCGGCGCTCGCATTCCTAACATTTGCTTTCGCGAGCCTTTGCTTCGCTATAGACTGTTCCCTTCTATGAAGAACTCTCATTCGGTCATCCTGAGCGAATTGCTTTCGCCGGCGACCGTCAATTTGGATTTGCAGAGCGCGGACCGGGATGCGGTGCTGAGCGAACTGGTGAACCAGGTTCCGCGGCTTGCGCGGGAACCGGCGGCGCGGCAGACGTTGCTGCGCGCGCTTCACGAGCGGGAGCGATTGCACAGCACCGGCATCGGCGACGGCATCGCCCTGCCTCACGCGCGCAACGCTCTGGTGGGGCTGGTGGAGGATTCGATCGTAGTCTTCGGCCGCCATGCCCGGGGCATTCCCTATGACGCCATTGACGGCGTGCCGGCCCGGCTGTTTTTCCTGCTGCTCGCGCCGACGGTTACCCGGCATCTGTCTATCCTGGCCCGGCTCACCCGCATCCTTCGCGATGCAAAGCTGCGGCGAAGCCTCCTGTCGGCTGAAAATGCCGGGCAAGTGATCACGCTGATTCGCGAGGCGGAAGCGAAGATGTAGCCTTTCCTGGAACGTCGGCAGGGGCTTTGGCCGGTCCCAATAGCCTCCTGCGCGATGCCGGCACGCAAAGGGCCTGCGCGGACAAACGGGCGTGCACCCGCAGGATGCGGAGGAAATCGCGCAGCGGATCAAAGTGCGACAGCCGGGAGGTGGGAGCCGCATAGTCCGCTTGCACGGACTGCGGAAGCAGGGGGATGCCGGCCCAGGCCGCCTTTACCATGATCTCCAATTCAAAGGCATAACGGTCCGATGCGACCGGCAGCGCGCGGACTGCGGCCAGCGGGTATGCCCGGTAACCGCACTGCGTATCCGAAAGGCGAACCCCTGTTTCAAACCGGAAACAGAAGGTGGACATGGCGTTGGAGATTCGCCGTGCCCAGGGGGCTCCGGCCGCCTTGAGATCCCGCACGCCGATGACAAAGGCATCGGGGTGCCGGCGGCAGGCGGCCGCGAACGCGGTCAGTGATTCCGTGGAATGCTGGCCGTCGGCATCAATGGTGATGGCGTGGGTGAAGCCGGCATCGCCGGCCCTGGCGAAGCCGGCCTTCAGCGCCCCGGCCTTCCCGCGGTTGGATGCCAGGGTGACCAGATCTATGCCGATCTCCCGCGCGAGCATCGCCGGCCCCTCGTCGGTGGAGCCGTCGTCCACGACAATGACCGGGAACGCGCGGCGGGATTCCCGGGCGATGCGCGCCACGGTCTTTCCGTGGTTATAGACCGGAATCACGACGCAAAGCCGCGGGGCGGAACTCATGCGCCAATCCCCCGCCTTCCGGACCTCCCCG
>JAPLUA010000349.1 GCA_026397855.1 Verrucomicrobiota bacterium
ACTACCTCGGCTACATGTGGGCCGAGCGCGGCATGAAGCTGGAAAAGGCGCGCGAACTCATCGAGAAGGTCGTCAAAGCCCAGCCGAAGAATGCGGCCTACCTGGACAGCCTCGCCTGGGTGCTGTTCAAGCTGGACCGCCCGAAAGAAGCGCTGCCTTACGCCCTCCAGGCCGCCGACCTGACCGAGGAGCCCGACGCGACGCTCTACGACCACCTGGGGGACATCTACGCCGCCCTTAAACAACTGGACAAGGCGCGGGAGGCATGGCGCAAGTCGCTCTCCCTGGAACCGAACGAGGAGATCCGTAAGAAGCTGGCGGGGGCCGACAGCAAATAAGCCCAGCCAGGCGCAAAACAGACCATGGCCTACCGGTTTCGAAAACACTACACCCGCGACGAAGCTCGCGCTTTGCTCGCCCAGGTCCGGGAATGGCTCAAGCAGGTCGCACACCTGCGCGGAAAGGTGGAGAAGTTCGAGAAACGACTCAGAGGATTCATGCTTCCTGGCTGCGACCTCGGAGGGGAATCGGTGAATACCTGGGTCCGGGCAATGACCGACCTCGACACGGTGCTTCGGGAGTTCCGGCGGCGTGAAATCCAGATCCAGGACATTGACCGCGGGCTGGTTGATTTCCCGGCGATCATCGGCGGCAAAGAGGTGTTCCTTTGCTGGGAGGAGGACGAAGAGGACATCGAATTCTGGCACGAACTCGATTCAGGTTACGCCGGCCGAGAGAAGCTCTGAACTGTGCTGCGAAGGAATAGTGCGCCCACTGACGTTGGCGGCTACCAGGGAGGGGTTTCTTGAATCAAGCTCCGCAAATACGATGCACCGATGAGGTTGGCCATCTTCCCATTGATAAAGCCGGCTCGGACCTGATCTTCCAGATCATCAGCCGACCCCACGAACCCGGAGCAACCGCGCTCACCACCACCAACCCTGCGCGACGAACCAAGTTTTTTCATAGCAACCTTGACAAAAGCAGCCGCTGCCACAATCTTACGTCCCTGCTGGTCGGTAGCCTCGGTAGCTCAATTGGCAGAGCAGTTGACTCTTAATCAATTGGTTGAAGGTTCAAGTCCTTCCCGGGGCACCACCTAACAGCATTGCCAAGCCGGCAACCGCTCCGTGCAGATTTCCCAAACATTCCGGTGCGCTGCCAGCCCATGAGCGGGCCGCCTGTCACTGCTCAGCCCTGCTCCTGATGCGATTTGCCGAGCAACATCCAGACCGCGGTTGTGCTCACTAGGACGCAGATCCACTCGATCGCAAGCTGGTTCATGTCCAGCTTAACTTCGCCCTGGATCGCGACGGGAGGAGTGAACAGGAAATGGAATCCTGCGCTTCCCACAGCCTGTCCGGAGAAGATATAAACCCACGGAGGGAATAAGCCGCATAAAACCAGGAGGAGGCATCCGGAAAACAGCATTGCCTTTGCGGGTGAAAAAGAAGCCGTCAGACCTTTGCCAAGCGGCCGCAAAGCAACCGCCAGTGCCGCAATGACGGTTAGCGCGGCGGTGGATAGGAGCAACCATAGAAATGCAACCAAAATGCCTTCGGGCCTCATAGTGCGGGCTATTCTACCCGGCGCATCCAAACTCCGCAAGCCGGCTGATACAGCGGTCAGCAGTTCCGAAGTTTACGTTATGTCACAGCAGTCGTGGCCAGGGGCAGCGAGGCCGGATGGCGGGCATTAGAGCGATTTGTTACATTCCAGGGGGCCCCCCACATACCACCCAGCCCCCTCGGGGCCGCCTGGCGGGCTCCAGGCGCATTTACGGGGCATTCCAGGCATCTTCCCCCCCCCGTTTCAGTCCGCAAAACTCTGTCCACCCGTGGTTCGCAGTTAATCCCTCCTGCTTCCGGCTGCAACTTTGGCGAGAGAGCCCCTGGATTTGCCATGAATTGTGGTGCGGTCTGCACCCGGGACTTGTAACGTGCTGCGGCTCTTACGAATCGAATTATGCTTGTGCCATCAGCCCGCCACGTCCTGCCCCCCTGCCCTCCCGCGTCCATGGTGTCCAACTACCTGAAATCGGTGAAATGAAAACCTCATCCATCAACTCTTTCCAGATCCATCCCGAGGCACTCCCGCACAATGCGAGCAGCCTGTCTGCCAGCCGCCGAATGGGTCACGGCCTGCTGCTCGTGACGCTGCTTGGACAGCTCTGCCTCGGCCTGGCACACGGCCAGCCCCAGCGGCAGACGCCCATCGCGGAGCTTCGCGACAGCTACGACCTCGTCATCGCCGGCGCCGGCACGGGGGGCTTTGGCGCGGCGGTGCAGGCGGCCCGGCTGGGGGCAACGGTGCTGCTGCTGGAGGAGACGGACTGGATCGGCGGGCAGATGAACGCGGCGGCAGTAACCTCGATGGACGAGGGGCCGAGAAACGGTGACCGGCCCTACGTCCTGGTACGCGAGCGTGGGC
>JAPLUA010000368.1 GCA_026397855.1 Verrucomicrobiota bacterium
CCAGCGCTGGCCCATTCCGTGGCTGGAGCTGGATGGCGACCAATGGCAGCCGCAACCTTTTGTGCATATCTCTGAGCAGATGGCCCGCGATGCGCAACAGGGCGGCAGCCAGGGGTTGCTCGGTATTCACTGGCGAACGCGCGACATTGAGGAGAATCTCGGCTTCCTGGTGGATTACGCCTGGCAGCCGGGGCTGACCGCGCAGGAATACTTCAAGCAATACGCCAAGCGCTGCTACCCGGCTGCTATCGCGCCGCAAATGGCGAGTATTCACGACCAGCTCGATAGCCTCGGCTATCGCTGGGTCAACGGCGGCGGCCAGCCCGAATGCGGCGGCTTCTCCTGGGGCCCGGGCTCCGAGGAGCAGGCCCAGGCCCTGCAAAAACTCCGGGACCGGGCGAGCGCCCTCCTGCCGCTCGCCGGGCAAAGCCGCGCCCGCTTGCAATGGCTGCTCGACGAGATGGACTGGGTTCTCCTGTTCCGCGCCGCCGAGGTCAAAGCCGTCGAAGCCGGCCAGCGGCTCCAGCAAAGCAAACCCGCGGAAGCGCTCGCACTGCTCGACAGCACCGCCCTCGCGGATGCCCTGCACGCCTTCGCCCGCCGGCTTTCGACCCGGGGCGAATACGGCGTTCTCGCCACGATCGAGATCAAGGCCGTCTATGCCTGGAACGACTTGCGGCAGCAGTGCCTCGCCGCTTTAGGCAAACCCAATACCCCCGCCCCGGTCCCCGCATGGGATCCTACGCCGCAGATCATCCTCCCACGCTTTCTCGGATCGGCTTCCGAAGGGACCGCGCTGGAGTTGAACCCGATCTCGCTCGGCGGCAAGCCAACCTGGCTGCACTACCGCACCCTGGGCCGGAAACGCTGGACCACCGTTCCCCTGCGCCCGCTGCGAGGCTGGGTGCAACAGGCGATTCTGCCTCCGGCCGCCCTGGCGTGTCCGGGCATCGAGCTGGGCTTCTCGTTCGACGCCTCCCCGCTTCAACCCATGGCGCTCGGGCCCATGGCCATCACGGTGACTCCCGCATTGCCCGTGAATCAGACACCCCTCGCGCGGGTTGCAGCACCCGCTCCCACGGCCCTGAACCTGAGAGCCGCGCCCGACGCGCTCGGCGCCATCGAACTGCGCTGGGATCCGACTCCCCAGGCCGATTACTTCCGGGTTTATCGCGACGACAAGCTCATCGGCGACACCGCCCTGCCGTTCTTCCCCGACGCTGCCGCCGAACCGGCCCCGCGCCATCGCTATGCCGTCGAAGCCTGGCACCAGGGGGCCAGACTCCTGCGCGAGGAGGCCGTGGCCGAAGTGGCCGATATTCCCATTCGTGAGAAGTTCCCGCCGACCGTATCGGTGCGAGGCGACAAGCTGTTCCTCACCTGGCCCGCCAGCGACTCAAAGCAAGCCGCCGTCTTTGACCTCCGCCTGGAATCGGCCGGCGCGCCGCCAATCAAAGCCCGCATTCCCGCTTCGACTGATCTTCCCAACCAATACGTCTCCGCCCTCAGCCCGGGAGAATGGCGGGCGCAGCTCACGCCCATCAACCGCGCGGGCAAAACGGGCTCCGGCAGCCAGGTGGCCTTTCAATGGCCGCCCGCCATGAAACAGCGCACCGTTGATCTGCCGCTGAACCGTTTGCCGGCCGCGGCGCGCCTGCAGCCGCGAGTGGATTTCAGCGTGCCCGGCGCCGTCTTCAAAGGCGGCTACCTGGACCTGCCGCACAAGCCCTGGATGGATCTGGAGGGGGACTCCGCGCTCAGCTTTGAATTCCAACTGGAGGAAGCCGGGGAGATGCCCGTGCTCCTGAGCCATGGGGCGTGGCAAATGGACGGCTGGTTCGTGCAGATCCTCGCGGGCCGGCTGGTGATTCGCACCCCGCAGGCGGACGCCACCGGGCCCGTGGTGCAAACCGGCAAATGGTACAAGGTCCGCTGGGAGCTGAGCGGCCAGGCGCATCGGCTCCTGGTGAATGGGGAGGAGGTCCAGCCGTTCGCACCGCTGCAAATGAAGCCCACCGAGCGGACCTTGCGCATCGGCCAATATGAACAGGTCGAGCCGCGCTATAGCTTTCGCGGGAAGCTGCGCAATATCCGCATCGAGAGCCACGAAGCGCAGGTGATACTCAACTGACAGCATTTTGGGCTCCGCATCCGCGAAACCAGCCGGGGTGCCTGCCCAAGAGCGGCCGAAGATAGCCAAAAACTCTCTATCGACAGCGCCTCCGCCATTTCTGAATGGTAGCACCATGCTTGGTGAGCCCATTGATCAATTCTCCCTCACCCGCGCAGCGCTGAGTACGCGCCGGCGCGCGAAAAGCAATGTCCTATCATTTGGATGAAATAGGATACGCATTGACTCCAGGATTACAAGGTAAATTAACTGCTTCTGTGCCCAGAACCCAATCGGAGAAGGTCATGCAACAGGAAATGATATTCTTA
>JAPLUA010000508.1 GCA_026397855.1 Verrucomicrobiota bacterium
CTGGACCTGTTCCTGGGCCACGAACTCATACGGGCGCTGGCTCAGCCGGCCGAGCCATTCGGCGCGGGCTGCATGGGTCAGCGCGTCGGGCTCGGCTTGAGGGCCGGGGGTTGAAAACGCGGGGCGGAGGAACAACTCGTCGAGGTGCGCCTCCACATGCTTTCTTTCACGCAATTGGCCGCACCACCAGGTCGCCACGGATGGCAGCTTCAGTTCCTCGCCCAGCAGATGCGTCGCAAGCCCCGACAGAAACTGAAGAAAGGCGGGGCTTTCCACCAGGCCGGAGCCGAGCGCATTGGCGATGGAAACCAGCCCCGCCCGGGCGGCTTCCACTAGCCCGGGAACACCGAGCAGCGATTCGCCGCGTAACGCCAGCGGGTCGCAAAAGGCATCGCTTACGCGGCGCAGGATCACGTCCACCGGGCGCAGGCCGTCGAGAGTTTTCAGGAACACCCGCCGGTCCCGCACGGTCAGATCGCCCCCCTCGACCAGCGTGAAGCCCAGCAGCCGGGCGAGGTAGGTGTGCTCGAAGTAGGATTCGTTGCGGGGGCCGGGCGTCAGCAATGCGATGGCCGGGTTGTCGGCTCCCGCGGGCGCCAGCCGGCGCAGCGCCTCGCGGCAGAGGGGCAGAATCTCCGAGATCGAGCGCGGGCGCACGGCTTGCAGTACATCCCCCAGCACGCGCGAGAGCACGCTCCGGTTTTCCAGCACGAAACCGAATCCGGCCGGCGCCTGCGTGCGATCTGCCAACACGCACCAGCGCCCTTCCGGCCCGCGCGCGACGTCGGCGGCATAGATCTGGAGATAGTTTCCCCCGGGCACCCGCACCGCCTGGCAGGCCCGCAGATAGCCGGGGTTCGCGTGGATGAGCGGTGCCGGGATGAACCCGTCGCGCACCAGGCGCTGCACGCCGAAGAGGTCGCCTAGCACAAGATCCAGCAGCCTCGCGCGCTGAACGAGGCCGGCTTCAAGCTCGCGCCAGTCCGCCGCTCCAATCACGAACGGGGTGCAGTCGAGCTCCCACCGCACCTCGTGATCTCCGCTCGCATCCGGGGAGAAGCAGCTCACGCCGTGTTCGCGGAGGATGCGGCGGATGTTCTCGGCGCGGATCGCAACCTCGTCACTCCCGAGCGCATCCATTGACGCCATGAGGGGCTGCCAGTGCGGACGAATCGCCCCGGAGCCCAGGCGAAGCTCGTCCCAGGCCGTGCCCGTGTGGGGCTGGGCCTCGGCGAACCGTTCAGTATTCAGCGTGGTCATTGCGCGCGGCAAAGCTTCGCAAGTTCAGGACGCGTAGGCAATGTTCCGGAAAGCCGGGTGGGAGGGCTGGCGGTGTGGGCGTGGGTGGCTGGCCGCCAAGACAACTCACTGGTGCCAGGGCACAGTATCGATTCCGGCGGGGACTCGAACTCGTTCCTGTTTGCAGTCTCGAGGCTCAAAGGACCAGCAACAGGCCGGCGACGAGGTTTGCCCCCGCCGCCGGCTGGAAATGGGGTCGTTTACGGGGTGACTGGAGTCAGAACCAAGCGCACGAATTTCCGCGTCGAGTTGCTCAGTGTTTGCTTGAGGCGGACGCTCACGGTTTCGGTGCCGTCGCCGTTGTTGACGCGGCTACCAGGGACGAGTTCGACGAGACTGCTGCCGCTCTGCCAGGCGCTGTCGAGGTCGGACGCAACTTGCACGGTGTAGGTCACGCCGTCCGCGGTGTAATCCACGCCCACGGTGCCGGTGCCGCCGAGGCGCTCGCGGTAGGTGAGGACGATGTGGTCGCTCTCGATCGAACCGGCCGGGAAGGCCACACTGGCAGCGTTGGTCGGGTTCAGCTTGAAGGCATACTCGAAGATGTTCTTCAAGCCGTCGCCGTCCGGGTCAGCGGCGTAATCGGCGTTGGTCCCGGTCAGACCGAAGCCGGCCAGCCAGCCGGGGATGCTGATCGCGTAAGGGTTGGCCGTGCCGGCGAGGTAGGCGACTTCGTTGCTGTCGAGCGGGCGGTTGAAGCACATGAACTCGTCAATCTGGCCGTTGAAGTAGCGGCCCAGGCTGTCGTGTCGGCCCAGGTGCAGGTTTTGCGTGCCGTCGTAGTAGA
>JAPLUA010000588.1 GCA_026397855.1 Verrucomicrobiota bacterium
ATCCGTTTCAGCTCGCGCTCAAAGTCAATGATGGTCCCGCCATCGGATGCCTTGGTTGGCGCATTGGTTTGCGCCAGGGTGAGCGGCGCCGCAGCAGCGGCCAACGCCGCAGTTCCCGTCCGGATCAGAAATGCGCGGCGGTTGCCAACAGATGCGTCAGAGGTGTTTTTTGAATCGGTCATAATCTAAGCGTGGATGGAGTTGTAAAAGACCAGGTTTCGCTGCAACAGCAGCATTCAGAAATTCGTGCTAATTCGTGAAATTCGTGTCTCACCCCGCCCCCCCGCTCTCGCTAGAGCTTATCCACCCCGATATTGGAGGAGAACGTGGTTTTCTCGCGCAGGTGTTTCTTGAGCAACAACCCGCCGGGGATCAGGTCACATTTCCCGCGGATCAGCAGCTTCTGGGCCTGCCGCTTGAGCCGGGCATAGACCCGGAGCACGTCGCCCAGGAAACCGCCGGGCAGGCCGTATTCCTTCCGGATCAGCTCGGACTCGCGGGCCATGTTTGCCCGCACCCGCAAGTCGGCCGACTGGCCGTGCTCGTGGTAGCGGTAATCCACGATGTAAACGGGAATATGCCCAACGCGGCAGCGTTCGCGGATAAGCCGCATGACAAACTCGTAGTCGCAGCAGTTCTTGAAATCCTTGTAACGGTAGCCGCCGATGCGCAAATAGGCCGCCTTCTTGAGGAAAAGCGCCTGGTGGTTGACCACGTTGTGCCCGAAGCGAATCACCTGGTGGTCGAACATGGCTTCCTCCCGGCGGAAGATCTCACGGCCGTCACCATCCACGAAGACCACGTCGCCGAACATCCCGTCCCAGTCGGGATGTTTCACGAAGGCCGCGGCGACCTCCCCCAGCACCCCCGGCCGGTAGCAATCGTCCGCATTCAGGATGGCCACCACCTCCCCGGAGGCCATGCGCGTGCCTTTGTCCATCGCGTGATAGTGGCCCTCATCTTTTTCGGACACCCAGCTCAGGCCCTTTGATCCCCGGAGGACTTCAAGGGTTCCATCGGTGGAGCCGCCGTCCACCACGATGTGCTCGACGTGCGGATAATCCTGCCGGGCGACGCTGGCGATCGTCGCGCGGATCGTGTGGATGCTGTTGAAGCTGGGGGTGACGACCGATATCTTCGGCGAGTTGGGCATAAGGCTAGCTGGAAGATGTCCGGACGGCGGCGGCGGGCTCGGCGGCCGGGTTTTCGGGCCCGATATGGAGGAACGCCTCGGCCAGGCTGGCAAGGTGCTGGTCCAAGGTGAAAGTGCGCAGGAAAATATCCCGGAAGCCCGCCCCGCTTTCGTTGGTCATCAGGGCGAGCATGACCTCGGCGACTTGCTCCGGGGAGCGGATGTTCACCAGGCCGGGATAATCGGCGGGGAAGAGTTCGGGCAGGGAACGCCAGCGCGTGGTGAGAATCGGGAGGCCGAAGGCCATCGCCTCGATCAGGTTCACCGGCTGGTTCTCGTTCTGGAAGTAGGTTGGGAAGCAGAACAGGTCGGCCTCGCGCATGAGCTGGTGCTTCTGGTCGCCCGAGACGAACCCGAAATACTGAACCATGCGGGCCATGTCAGGCTCCGCCATGATTCGTTTGAACTCAGCCTCCTCCTCTGCCGTCACGAAGCCGCCGGTGACCAGGAACTTGAGGGAGACCGGCGCATGCGCTTCAGCCAGGCGCCGGCTTGCGATTGCGGCCGCGGCCAGGGTGTCGAACACCCCCTTTTCGCGGGTGCAGTGCGCCAGGTAGAGAACCTTGACGACCTGCGGGTCGCCGCCTGTTTCCTTCAAATCTTCCTCGGTGAGGCTCTGGCCGGACAGGAGCTTGCGGCGCGCCGCAAAGCGCGCTTTGGGGCGCGGCATGATATTCGCATCGAATTGGGGGCACGGATCGGGAATGCCATTGCTCACGATGCGGACCTGGCGGGAGAAGAGCTTCTCCGCATCGGCCCGGTTATACTTGGACAGGACGATGCTCAGGTCAACGCGCTTCAGCAGCCGGTAGGTGAGGGCGCGGTGGCGCATCCCGACCACTCTCTCCAGCCACTTCGCGAGCCCCGCTGCGTGCCAGTGGAGGATGATGCGCTTGAAGAACGGCCGGCAGATCATCATCACCACCCAGTCCCGGTATAGCGCGGATCGCTTGCCCGGGGCGGGGATGTAATAGAAATCGGTTACGCCGTAACGCCAGCGGCACCAGATGGCCTGGAGGCAGTAGCCCAGGAGCAGGATGAACTTCCCGACGCGAAAGTCCCCGATGTCCTCCAGCTTCTGCGACAGCCGGGTGTTGATGTGATAACACTCGATTCCGTAGGGCGATTCCGGGGCCGGCCCGCCGGCCTGGGGCCGCGCCCGTTTCCGGCGATCCCCCCCAAAGCCGGCCACCATGAGCTGGACCATGTAGCTCTGGCCGTGGTGCGGGGGGGGGGTGTGGGCGAAAACGAGGAGCTTCATGCGGATTTTACTCGGCAGGATTGATTAAGCGCCAGCGTTCAGGCATATTTCATCTTCTATTGCAACGGCCTGAGAAACAAGTCAAAAGCGACCGCGCGAATGTCCTTGGGGTAGGCATCAGCGCCATCAACCTGGATACGGCGGTGGCGGCGGTGGCGGCGGCGCTGGAGCGCAAGGCCAAGGGCTACGTCTGCGTGACGGGGGTGCACGGGGTGAGCGAGGCGCAGGAAGACCCCGCCTTTCGCGCCATCCTGAACCGGGCGTTCCTCACCACCCCTGACGGCATGCCGACGGTCTGGATGGGGCGCTGGCAGGGCTTCCGGGAAATGCGCCGCGTCTATGGCCCGGACCTGATGCTGCGGGTATGCGACTTTACCCGGACCCGCGGTTTCACCCATTTTCTCTACGGAGGAGCCCCTGGCGTCGCCGAGGCCCTGAAGGAGCGGCTGGAGCAGCGCTTTCCCGGGCTGAAGGTTGTCGGCACTTACACCCCCCCGTTCCGGCCCTTGACGGCCGGGGAGGAGCAGGGGTTGGCGGACCAGGTCAGCCGGCTCAAGCCGGACATCTTCTGGGTGGGGTTGAGCACGCCGAAGCAGGAGAGATTCATGGCCCAATACTGGCAGACCCTGGATGCCACCCTGTTTTTCGGCGTCGGCGCCGCCTTCGACTTTCATGCCGGCCGGATGCGGCAGGCGCCGCTCTGGATGCAGCGCAACGGCCTGGAGTGGCTGTTCCGCCTCGGCTGCGATCCCCGCCGCCTCTGGAAGCGCTACCTGAAGAACAATCCGCTCTTTGTGTTTCGCGTCGCGTGCCAGCTAGCCGGCATCAGGAGCTATCGGATCGAGTAGCCGGGGCTCAGGGCTTGATGCCGGCCGCTTTCCGCCCCTCGCGCCCCGCCAGGAAGGCCGTTCGGTTGCCCTCGTGGAAGCTCTCCGCAAAGCCCGCGCGCAGCGCCTCCAGCCACACATCCTCCGCCATCGGCAGGTGCGAGCTGAGGGTGCCGAGCAGCGCCACGTTCAGCGTCTTCCGGTTCGGCAGCCGGCTCGCATCCACGGCGTCGGGGGTGATCAGCACCCCGCCGGCGCGCAGCATATACCGGTGTGGCTCCACCTGCGTGGGCTCGAGCACGAGCAGGAAATCAGCCTCGCCGCCCGGCACCATCGGGCTGAACACCCGGTCGCCGAAGCGCACGTCGCCCGTCACCGAGCCGCCGCGCTGGCTCATGCCCTTGATCTCGCTCTTCTTGACGTCATAACCGGCGCGCAGCGCGACGTCGGCCAGGATGTCGGTGCCCTTGAGCACGCCCTGGCCGCCGATGCCGGCCACCACTACGTTGATTGCTTTTTTCATGGGGAGAGCGGGGCAGGGGAGCCCGGGATCGCGCAGTCGCCGGCGGCCTGCGAAGCGCCCGGGCATTCGCATCGTTGGTCCTCGTATTGCTTCAACTGTTTGGCGATCAGGATGCACGGCCGCCTCGCAATGATCACCGCCAGCTCGCTGCTGTCCAGGCACTCCGCCAGCAGGCGGTCAAAGTCATCCGTTCCCGAGCGCGGCTCGATCACATGCACCCGGCGGATGCCGAGGGACCGCGCCACGTCTTCGATCACCACCTTCCCGGCCGGCTCATGCAGCAGGGTGCGGCCCGTTCCGGGGTGTTCCTGGTGGCCGGTCATGGCGGTTGTGGAATTGTCGAGGATGATCAGCACATGCCCGGTCTGCGGCGGGTTATAGACCATCTCCACAAGCCCGTTGATGCCGGTATGCAGGAATGTGCTGTCGCCGATCACGCTCACCACGCGGCGGGCCTGGTCGGGCGGCAGGACGTGGCGCAGGCCCAGCCCCACGCCCAGGCTGGCCCCCATGCAGACGCAGGTGTCCATGGCCTCGAAGGGCTGGAGCACGCCCAGCGTGTAGCACCCGATGTCGCCGGCCACGATGCAATCCCTCTTGCGCAGGGATTCGAAGACAATGCGGTAATAGCAGGCGTCGCAAAGTTGCGGCGGCTTGCCGGGAGGCTTGGCCGGCTCCGGGCTGATGTCGTTGCTCAGGATGCGCCGCACCCGGGGCACGTCCAGCTCCCCGAACCGGTAGATCTCGGGCTTGCCCTCCACAGGAATCCCCGCGGCGCGGATGGCGTCAGCCAGGTAAGGGTCGCCCTCCTCGATCACCTGGCAGCGCCCGACGCTCTTGGCAAACTGTGCGATGCGGTTCATCGGCAGCGGATGCGTGAACCCGAGCTTCAGCACGCGGGCATCCGGGGCGGCCTCGCGGACGTGCATGAATGAAATGCCCGAGGTGATGATGCCCAGCGAATTGGAGCCCTCCACGATGTGGTTCAACCGGCAGGACTCGTTCCATTCCTGCATCGCCGCCAGTTTCTGGCGCAACCGCCGGTGGGCGGGGCGGGCGTGGGGGGGGATCATGACCCGGCCGCGGATGTCCCGCTCGAAGCTTGCCGCCCGGAGCGGCTCCGCGGTCTCGTGGGGCTGCACGACGGTGTAGCTGTGGCATACGCGCGTTGTGACGCGGAACAGCACCGGGATCTTCCACCGCTCGGAGATCTCGATGGCGGCGAACATGAAATCATACGCCTCCTGCGAGTCCGACGGCTCCAGCATCGGGATGCCGGCCGCCACGGCGTAGCGCCGGTTGTCCTGCTCGTTCTGGCTCGAAGCCATCCCCGGGTCATCGGCGGACACAACGATCAGCGCTCCGGAAACCCCCGTGTAGGCTGCGGTAAACAGCGGGTCCGAGGCGACGTTGAGCCCGACGTGCTTCATGGTGCACAGTGCCCGTGCGCCGGCGAAGGCCGCGCCGATGGTGACCTCCATGGCCACCTTCTCGTTCGGGGACCACTGGGCACGGCCCCCATACCCGGCAAAGGCCTCGAGGATTTCGGTGGAGGGCGTGCCGGGGTAGCCCGCCCCCAGGGCGACTCCCGCGTCCCGCGCCGCCAGGGCGATGGCTTCATCGCCGCTTAACAGTAATCGTTTTGACTCTTTCATTTAATAAAGCGCACTCCAGCTTATAGTCTTTCCCCGCCGGGTTGGAAGACAAAATCGCGGGTTGAGTTTCCCCGGCTCCGGCGGCAGACTCCGGCCACGATGAAATGTGAGAAGCAGGAGAACCGCAGCGGCCTGGATACCGCGCTGTGTTCAATTCAACCCCGCGCCCCGGCCCCCAAGCCCCGGCTCTCGCGCCGGGAATTCCTTGGCGCAGCCGCTCTGCTGGCCTTGGCGGCGGCAGCGCCCGGATGCAAGACCGCAGAGCCCGCCCTCGGCCACGAGCCGATCATAGACATCCACCAGCACCTCGGCTACTCCGGAAGATCGGACGAGGCCATGATCGCCCACCAGGAGGCGATGGGGGTTGCCAAAACCATTCTGCTCCCGTCTGGCCGGCCGGTAAGCACCCCCTCCACGCACGATGGCGTTTCCAACGGTTTGCAGGCCAAGGCCCTCGGCAACGAGGCCTGCTGTCGCTTCGCCAAAGCGCATTCCGGGAATTACCTCTTCGCCGCGTGTGAAGTGCCGGACCTCCCCGACGCCCCGCGGGAAATCGAGAAGTATTTGAAGCTCGGCGCCGTCGCCATTGCGGAGCTGAAGTTCGGCGTCGAGTGCGATTCCCCGGAGATGCAGAGGATCTACGAGCTGGCGGCTGACTACCGGGTGCCGGTCCTGATGCACTGGCAGCACAAGATGTATTCTTATGGCTTCGAGCGGTTCCATACGATGCTGGCGAAGTATCCGAAGACCAAGTTCATCGGCCATGCGCAGACCTGGTGGGCGAATATTGACAAGAGCCACGCGGACCAGGCATCCCTTTATCCCAAGGGCAAGGTCATTCCGGGCGGTCTGACCGACCGTTACCTGGCCGATTATCCGAACATGTATGGCGACCTCTCCGCCGGGTCCGGGCTCAACGCGTTCACCCGGGACGAGGACCACGCCCGCGAATTCCTCCGTCGCCACCAGGACAAGCTCCTCTACGGGAGCGACTGCAACGATTCGGAGGGACAGGGCGTAAAGTGCAGCGGTGCCGGGATGATTGCCGCCGTCCGCCGCCTCTCCCCGTCAAGGGAGGTCGAGAGGAAGCTGCTTTATTACAACGCCAGGAAGGTGTTCCGGATTTAAATATCTCCCCCACCCCACCCCGTGAAACATCCTGACTACCTTGCTCGGCTGAAGCATTGGAGCCGTTTGTAACATTCTATGGCTGCGCCAGGGTGACCGCCGGAACAAACGGCTCCACGGCCTTTCCCGGCGCCCCCGGTGGCGTGCCTCCCCGGCGGTCCAAGCGTGTTCCAACGGTAGTGCCCCGGTAGCGCTACGGTATTGCCCCCGTAGCGGCCCCATGTTGATCTGATCAACATGGGGCCGCTACGGGGGCAATACCGTAGCGCTACCGGGGCACTACCGTTGGAACACGCTTGGACCGCCGGGGAGGCACGCCACCGGGGGCGCCGGGAAAGGCCGTGGAGCCGTTTGTTCCGGCGGTCA
>JAPLUA010000630.1 GCA_026397855.1 Verrucomicrobiota bacterium
TGCTGGTTTCAGTGTGGGGCCTGGTATGGGCGGTTTTCTACCGCAAGTCTGGCCGCCGCCGCCGTCATCATCACGGCCACCATTCTTCACCGGATGCCTCCAAAACCAGCGAGGCGGATGGCGACGGCAGCGATGGCTCGGAGGCGCAGAAACCGCGAAAGTGGCGTCGGTCGAGGCGGCCGCATCGCCCCCGCAACCCGACGCTGGCCGAAACGGGCGGCTTGCCGCCCCCCCGCGACGGGGAACCGCCGGAGATCCGGCCCTGAGCGATGCACGAGTGCCGGAAGATCACGCGGAAGAGCGCGTCGAATCTGGCGCTTGCTTTCGTTTTATTGCCCAGGGCTAAACGCGACGGCATGTCGGCCCTTTATGCGTTTTGCCGGGAGGTTGACGACGTGGCGGACGACGAATCCGTGCCGGTGGAGCAGCGGCGACCAGGATTACGGGCAGCTGGTCGAGTCCTACTGTTACCGCGTCGCCTCGGTGGTCGGCCTGCTGAGCATCGAGATCTTTGGCTACCGGGATCCGGCCTGCCGCACCTACGCCGTGCACCTTGGCAAGGCGCTGCAACTGACCAATATTCTCCGGGATGTCCGCTCAGACGCGGAGCGCGGCCGGATCTACCTGCCGTTGTCGGAATTAGCCCGGTTCCAGGTATCGCCGGAAGAGATTCTCCGGCTCGAATACTCCCCCCGCTTTTTCGAGCTGGCGCAGAGCGTGGCCGGGCGCGCCCGGCAATTCTACCAGCAGGCCCGCGAAACCCTCCCCGCGGGCGACCGCCGCTCGATGGTTGCCGCCGAGCTGATGGGAGCGGTCTATTGGCGTCTCTTGTGCAAACTGGAATCCCGGCGATTCAACGTGTTCGGCCTTGATCGGGTGCGCCTGAGCCGCGGCCGGAAAGTCGCGCTCATCCTGCGCACCTGGTGCGGGTTTATTTGCGGGTTGGGGCCGCCCGGTTATGGTGGCTAGCGCCCCCTCAGAGCTTCGCCGGCTGATTGTCAACGCCGATGACTTTGGCCGCTCGACCTCGATCAACCAGGCAGTCATCCGCGCTCACCGCGAGGGCATTCTGACCACGGCAAGCCTGATGGTCAACGAGCCCGCGTGTGAGGAGGCCGTGGCCCTCGCCCGGCAGAACCCGCAATTGGGGGTAGGATTGCACCTCACACTGCTGTGCGGCCGCTCGGCCCTGCCTCCGGGGGAGATTCCCGGCCTGGTGGGCGCCGATTCGGCATTCACCAGCAACCCCGCCGGGGCCGGATTCCGCTACTTCTTTGTGCGCAGCCTGCGCGAGCCGTTGCGGCGCGAAATCCACGCGCAGTTCCAGAGATTCCGGGCCCTGGGCCTGCCGCTGGATCACGTCAACGGCCATCTCCACATGCATTTGCACCCTGTGGTGCTCGGCATCCTGGCGGAGGACGCCCCCCGGCTCGGCATCGAGCGGCTTCGGCTGACTTCTGACCCGCTCCGGCTGAACCTGCGGCTGGCCCCGGGTCATCTTGTGTATCGCACGACCCACGCGCTGATCTTTGGCTGGCTGGCAGGGCGTGCCCGGCCGGTATTGAGGGAACACGGTTGGCGCTGCACCGACGCCGTGTTTGGCCTGCTCCAGAATGCCCGCGTGGATGAATCCCGAGTTTAAGAATGAGTTTGATGCCTTGATCAGCCCCCGCGTGCGGGAGCAGGTCAGGAAACTCGGCATCAGGCTGATTCGGTACCAGGATCTGTAACATGGCCAAATTGCTCTTAATCCTCATCGTGGGGCTGGTCTTCGAAGCCGTCGGGGTGGTTTCCCTCAAGAAAGGAATCACGCAGATCGGCGAGGTGGAGAAGATCAGCCTGCCTGAAATAGCTCGGGTGGTCAAAGCGGGCGCGCTCAACCCAAGCGTGTTGCTGGGCGTGTTCTGCGAGACGCTGTTTTTCATCAGCCTGCTGATGCTTCTATCCAAAAGCGACATCAGCTTTCTCTGGCCGCTGACCGGGCTGAGCTTCGTATTTGCGACCCTTGCCGCGATGTGGTTCCTGCACGAGCAGGTCTCGCCGATGCGTTGGGCCGGGGTGGTGTGCATCGTGATCGGCGCCGGGCTGATCAGCTACAGCGAGCACGCAAAGCCCAAGCCGGTGGAGCCGCCGGCTTCGGCGCAGCCCCACCCCTCAATTCCCCCGTCCGACCGCTGATCCCTTTTCCGGCCGGCGTACCTCCAGGTAAACCAGGGCGCCTAAGATCACGAGGATGATCAGCGGATAATAGGCCAACTCCGCGGTATGGGCTGCGGCCCGGGCCGGGCCGGCCGGCAGAAGGCGGCTGAAGGATGCCCCGAAGTCGGTCGCGAGCGCCGCGGTCATGAGCGTCGGCCACAGCAGGGAGCAGCGCCGGAGGCAGACCGCGAGTGCGGGCACGGCGGCCACCAGGTCGTATTTCTGGTGATACATGGGCAGCAGGCTCAGCAGAAGCAACGCCGCCAGTTGGGCCAGGGGATCCTTGATGTAGCGCGAGCAAATGCCGAAGAGCCCGAACCAGGTAACCCACATCAGCACCGACACAGCCAGGCTGTTGTGGATGAACGGAGACAGCACCCGTCGCATGCAGGTGAAGTCGTAGAGCGTCCAGGCGTTGGCGGTATCCACCGAGCCTTTGGCCAGCGCGAGCCCCTCGGCGAAGCTCAGCCGTGCCCAGAGCAAGGCCGCCACCCCGCTCACGGCAAACACCGCCATGGGGAGTATCAGCACCCTGGGCCGCTTGAACAGCAGGTGGAAGTAGAGCGGGAAGACCAGAGATTGTTTCATGGCGGAGAGCGCCAGCAGCAAGCTATCGCCGGCCGAGGCAAACGGGTAGGCCGCAACGGCGGCCGCGACGCAAACCAGCGCCAGGTTGCCCAGCCCCAGGATCAGCCCCGTGCCGAGCCAGCCCCAGAAGAAGGCCAGGAGCAGCCAGCGCCGGATCCCGACCAGGCCCGCCATCCGGCTAAGGCGCCACCACAGGTAAAACACGCAAGCCACGTTGATGAGCAGCATGGCCATCCTGGCTACCGGCCAGCCGGCCAGGAACAGGGGGGTCAACGCCACCCACGTGTGCGGCAGATACAGCGCCTGGCTGAGCGCGATGCCCGCATAGTCCCGGTGCTCCAACAGGAACCAGAGCGAGTAATAGATATCGAGGTCGTGGGATTCGTGAAAAAGCATCCCCAGCGACCGCGCGGTCCGGAAGACCGCCCAGGCGGTCGCCACCACAAGCAGCAGCCGCGCGGGCAGCCGGGCCCGCTTTTCGGGCTCCCGCAGCCAGGCAGGAATCGTCATCAGCCCATTACAGCAAACGCCGACGCCCGATTCAATCGCAGACACCGGGCAGTTTTCATTGGCAAATCCGAACAAGCCGCCAGAAATGCAAACGGCGGAGTTTGACCGGCGGATACTCTCCCTCCCCGCATGGGCTGCGGGAATTTGATGGACAACCTGGCGGGTGTTCCTGATAAGTGATCGGTGTGAACATCAAACGTGATTGGTTCCCCGGCGCGGGCCGGCTCAGCGCATGGGTGTCGAGCCTCCTGGTGTTACTCGCCCTGGGCGCCGCCGGCGCTGTCAGGGGGGCTGAACCGCTGGCCCCTGGCCAGGGGGCGACTCCCAGCCCCTCCTTCCCGGAGCCCGGGAGGAAACTTCTCCGGGCGCTCGGGGAGGGAAATCTACCGCTGCTCAAGGCGGCGCTGGCCGAACACGCGGATGTAAACTTTGCCATCCCCGTCAGCGGTCTGACTCCGCTCCTTGAACTGCTCCGCTCAGCCCCGGGCCCGCTGGGCCGGGCGCAGCGCGAATGCATCGCCTGGCTGCTGGATCATGGTGCCAAAGTGGATGCCGAGGACGCCGATGGGCGGACGCCGGTCATATACGCCACGCGCCTGGGCGACCTGGACACGCTTCGGCTGCTTGTGGAAGCCGAGGCTTACGTCCGGACCCGCGACCGGTTCCACAAGACGGCCCTGTTCTATGCGGTCGAAGCCAACCGCCGCGACCTCATCCATTACCTCGCGCAAAACGGTGCCCTGATCTCCCTGTCCGTGAAGGAAAGAAGGCAAATGGCGGGCCGCTAGCCGGTTTTCGGGCCGGCCCATTTGATTTCCGGCCGTTTGGTGATAGTTTCCAGTCACATATTATGAGCGAACCTATTATCTTTCAGAAGTTTCCGACGGTCCAGAAGGCGGAACCGGGGGTGTATTGGTGGTGCGCATGTGGGCGCTCCAAGGGTGAGCCCTTCTGCGACGGATCGCACAAAGGCACCGGGCTGGGACCTAAGCAGGTGCAGATCACCGAGGCCAAGACGGTGGCCTGGTGCAGTTGCAAGCATTCGAAGCAAGGTGCGACCTGCGACGGCAGTCACGCCGGGCTGTGAAGCGTGACGGTGGAGGGGCGGCGGGGGCTGCCCCTGACAGTGCCCCGTTCAAGGCCGGCGCTTGAAGATTCCGCTGGTGTCGGCCAGGTTCAGCTCTGAGAGATCCAGGCCGGTGCCCGGCTCGCGCGCATGGGCGAGCTGAAGCTGGGCTGCTATCCGGCTGACGGCCGGAAGGGCAAAGTATTTCACCGCCCCGACGCTGACCTGGGCTTTGAATATGACGCTCAGGAGGCAGTTTTCATCCACGCACATGACGAATAGGCTGAATCTCTCCCCCTGGTGGTAGATGCTGTTGAAGCTGGTTTCATGGACCAGGGTGGCGATTGTCTGGTTGGCCATGTAGGCGCCGGAGGCTAGCGCGGCGATGGTGGTGAGGTCAAACTGCAGCGCGTCTCCCTGGCTGGCAATGAGGAATCCCCCACGGTCAATGATCAGCGCCGTGGTGGCGTCGCTTTTCTCGACTAGCTCGCGCAGTTCGGCATCGAGTCGCTGGATGTCTTCCTCGATGAGCTGGGGCAGGGTGGCCATGTCATGCGTACTGCGGGGTGCCCTGGCTGATAAACTTGTTCAGCAGCATGCGGGTAATCATGTTGA
>JAPLUA010000166.1 GCA_026397855.1 Verrucomicrobiota bacterium
GCCGGACCGGCCGAAGGCTGCGCATCAAAGGCGCCACACTCGACGCCTACGCCAGCGCTTTTGAGCACGAATTGATGAACGAAGCCCGAAGCCTGCTGGCCAAATAGCCCAGTGGCTGAATAGCCGCCGGTAGATGTCGTCATGCAGCGCCTTGAGCGCGGCACACTTCTGCTCCCTCTCTTCCATTCAGAATGGAGGAGAGGGTTGGGGAGAGGAGGCCCGTTTCCTAATAGACGGTTTCAGCTCGCCAACACGGTGCCTCCTCTCCCCGGCACTCTACTCCATCCGCTGGAGAAGCGGGGGAAGCTTCTCGCGCAACTTCACAACCTCACCAATCACCGTGACCGCCGGGGGCGAAAGCCTGGCCTCTGCGAGCTGGCTCGCGATGGTGGCTAGCGTGCCGGCGACTTCGGCTTGCCGCCGAGTCGTGCCACGGCTGATGATGGCAACAGGCGTGTCCGGGGACCGCCCGTGCGCCACCAGCATGGCGGCGATCTGCGGGATGTTGCGCAGGCCCATCAGCACCACCAGCGTGCCGGGGGTTTTGGCGAGTTGCGCCCAGTCGAGTTTGTTGGCGGGGGATAGAGGATCGTCGTGGCCGGTAACGATGGTGACCATCGAGTCGTGCTCACGGTGGGTCAGGGGAATGCCAGCATATGCCGGCACGGCATGGAATGACGAGACGCCGGGGACCACCTCGAACCGGATGCCCGCTTCGGCCAGCACTTCGGCCTCCTCGCCGCCGCGACCGAACATGTAGGGGTCGCCGCCTTTGAGGCGCACCACGCGTTTGCCCTCGCGCGCCTTGGTGAGCAGCAAGGCGTTGATCTCATCCTGGGAAACGCTGCGGGTGCGGTCATGCTTGCCGCCGTAGATGACTTCCGCCGTCGGCGGGGCGAAGCGGAGCAGTTCCGGATTGACCAGGCCGTCGTAGATCACCACCTCGGCCTGCTGGAGCAACTCCATCCCGCGCAAGGTGAACAGCCCGGGGTCGCCCGGCCCCGCACCAACGAGATACACGATTCCACTGAGCTCGCTCAAATTGCGAAGTCGTTGTATTCGGGCTTCACGATCTCGGTGGGCGGCAGAAGCATGCCGGCACCGACGGTCGCATTCGTGCCGGGCTCGATCAGGATGAAGGACCCGGTCAGGCGGTTGGTGGCGTAGCCGTCGAAGACGAGCGGCCCGGAGGTGCGCAGGCGCACCTCGCCGATGTCGTTGAGGGCCAGTCCGTCCGGGGCGGGCTCCGGCTCCAGCGTGGCCATGTCTATGCGGTCCTCGACCGCGGTTACCACCGCTTGCACGGTTTGGGTGGTGTGCTTCAGGTAATACTTGCGGCCGGGCTGCAACGCGCGCGGGTGCATCCAGCAGACCTTGGCGCGGAGGTCCGTGCTCGAGCCGGGAAGATTGTCCGGGCCGATAATCATGTCGCCGCGGCTGACGTCTATGTCGTCTTCAAGCACCAGGGTGATGGATTGCGGGCAGAAGGCTTCGTGCAGCGCGCCGTCATAGGTCCAGATTTGCTTCACGCGGCTGACCTGGCCGCTGGGCAGCACCATGACTTTCTGCCCGACACGCACAACGCCCCCGGCGATCTGCCCGCTGAAGCCGCGGAAGTCGTGCAACTGCGGGTCGGTTGGATTGTTCGGGCGATTCACCCACTGCACGGGCAGGCGGAAACCGTTGAGGTTCCAGTCGCTGCCAATGTGAACGCTTTCCAGGTGGCCCAGGAGCGTCGGCCCAACATACCACGGGGTATGCGGGGAAGGCTCAACCACGTTATCGCCATTGAGCGCGCTCAGGGGGATGAACTTCACGTCCTTCACTTCCAGCCGCGGCAGGAACTCCTCAAACTGGTCGCGGATCTCGATGAAGCGCTCCTCGCTCCAGCCCATCAGGTCCATCTTGTTGACGGCGATCACGAGGTGCGGGATGCGCAGCAGGGCCGCGATGCAGGTGTGGCGGCGGCTTTGCTCGGTGACGCCTTGCCGCGCGTCCACGAGCACAATGGCGAGGTTGGCGTTCGAGGCGCCGGTGACCATGTTGCGCGTGTACTGCACATGACCGGGGGTGTCGGCGATGATGAAC
>JAPLUA010000483.1 GCA_026397855.1 Verrucomicrobiota bacterium
CAGCACCCAGACCGGCCAGTGCGAAGCTGGAGGGCTCGGGGATGAAATACAGGTTGAAGCTCGACACTCCTGCGCCCATGTTGTTCAGGTTGGGGGGAATGTTCAGCCCACCACCGATTGCGCTGACGTTGAAAGCCGCTGAATGACCAGCAGCAATCGTTCCAGCGAGCCAAGCAACCTTGGCCTGTGTCCAAGTGGCATAGATACCACTGCTGTTATCCCAAGCAACGATTTCAAATGTTGCAAACGGAGCAGCCGAGGATACAGCCGGACTTCCACTCAGCGTTGAGGTGATTCCGGCAATGAAACCAAGACCAGTCCCGGACCGGAAGGTCGTCGTTTGGCCAACGGGCACCAAGCTGGATTCAGCCTGATTGGAGCCGTCCGCACCAATCAACTGGGCGAACGTGGTGGCATAACCATACTTGCCGCCGCTGCCACTAGCGCCAATTAGAGCCATCCCACTGCCAGAAAAATTGACCGCTCCGGCAGGAGTGTCAGAGGATCCAAAACCGATCAAGGAAAGGCTCGGAACTGTGCCCGGTCCATAAACATGGGCGATATCGGCCGTGCCAGTTGTGAAGCGGTTGGCAAAAACCACAGTGCCTTGAGCAAACACACTTGCGGCTGTTGATAGCGCGAACGCTACGAGTATTAGTTTTTTCATAGATGTTGTTTTTATTTAGCTGAGAGCGATCGTTAGTTGTCTGATCTCTGTTGTCTTGGGTTATTGCACGGTGAAGTTACGGCTCCATGCAGTTATTGTCGAACTTGCAGCCTTCTTGAACATGGCACCTTCACCAACAGCAAGCGTCGGCTCGAGCGGAGACCACGCCAGATCAAGATCGTCGAATGTATAGGCAGACCAATTTCCAGCGCTATACTTGTAAGCCTGATCGCCACCTTCAGCCGGATACTTCAGGTCTGTGGTCAGCAATCCGGCCTGAGGAACCATCGAGGATCGGGCAAATAATTGCTCGCCCATCACCAAAGGGTTGCGCAACGCGCCCTGCATCACTTCACCGACAAAAGTCAGTGTCGTAGCCGCAGCTGCCTTGAAGATTGCTGCCTCGCCCATATTGAGCGTAGCATTACCATTCGGCGACCACGCCAGATCAAGATCGTCGAAGGTATACGCAGACCAGTTTCCACTGGCGAACTTGTACAACTGAGAGCCCGGAGGCGGATTCGGAATCAGGCTAGCAATCGTATTATTTGTGGTATTCAGCTGATTGGCAATAAATACGAGCTGGTCTGCCGGGCAGGGCACGTTGTAATAGCCGACAACGTTTAGGGAATAAACGTTTGATTGCGCCATGGAGGTGGCGACGCCTGCGACCACTGCAGTCGCGCATGCTAATGCTTTAATTGTTCTCATATATGTAGTTTGTGTTTAACCGTGTGTGGTGCAAATCTCGCAGATGCCGCGCAGGGTGTCAACAGTTTTTGAAATATATTTGAACATTTCTTTGTCCCCCGTTTTGCCCTGCCTCGAACCCCTATCATACGGCGGTTTTGCGCCATTTGGACGGCTCTAAATCCCGCATTTACAGCCTTTTCCGTTCTATGGAACGAATTGGCCCAACATACCCCCGAAGAGGGCGAGGGTGGAGTCCTGCATGATCCAGAAGGCGAGGACAAACCAGCCGGCGCGGAAAAATGGCACCCGGGCGAGCCGGGCCAGGCCCACAGACAGGACGCCGACCATCCAGAAGGCGAAGACCGTCAGCACGACCGGGAACAGGGGGTTTTTGGCGAGGGCTTCGAAGTCGCTCACTACCGGCTGCAGGCCGGAGCCGGCAAAAAGACGGGGCAGGTCAACCATCAACAGCAGCGGCACAATGCCTCCCAGCACACTGATCATGAGCGCCAGGGAGGCCACCTCGAGCGTCTTGACATAGCTTATCCGGGCCTTCAGAAACTTCCGCCCGAGGATCCAAAGCACGAAGGCCCACCAGAAAGCGCGGGCAGCACCGATCCCAGCCCCGGCGGCACCTCCGAGGAGATTCAGGGTGAGCGGAGCAATAATGAACCGGGCTAAAGCCATGTCGCGATCGGCGTCGGCCTGCTTGAGTTTGCCGGCCTTAACCTGCTGGCCGAGCGCCTTGATCTGCTGATCGAAGCCCTCGCGCATCGGCTTCTGGATGGCCGGCTGCGACAGGATGGCGATGGCGGTCAACGCTCCGACGATCGCCAGCAGGAACATGGGCAGGAGGCAGTTCCCAATTGAGACGCGACTCGCCCTTACCACCTCGAAGACCTCCCCCGGTATCGCAAAAACATTCAGCAGCCGGGCCGCGAGGGACATCGCGGGCGGCGGCGTGGGAGCCTGGATGGATTCCAGGACCGGTGGAAGATCTTCCATATCTATACTATAGTGATGATAGTGACTCGCGGCCCAACCGGCCGCGATGCCTGGAATGCTCGATCCGTCTCTACCTCATCGCCCGATAGCGGCGGATGAGGTTGTTGGTCGAGCTATCGTGCTTGAGCGGGGGCGGGGTCCGGCTTTCGAGTTCGGGGACAATGCGCTGGGCAAGCACCTTGCCCAACTGCACGCCCCACTGGTCGAACGGGCCGATGTTCCAGATGGCACCCTGGGTGAAGACGCTGTGCTCGTATAGGGCAATGAGCGCGCCGAGCGTTTCCGGGGTGAGCTGCGGGGCCAGGATTGTATTCGACGGGCGGTTGCCCTCGAAAACCTGGTGCGGCACCAGCCAGTCCGGCACCCCCTCAGCCTTGACCTCGGCGGCGGTCTTGCCGAAGGCCAGCGCCTCGGCCTGGGCAAACACATTGGCCATCAGTATGTCGTGGTGGCGCCCCAGGGGCGTCAGCGCACGGCCAAAGGCGATGAAGTCGCAGGGGATAAGCCGGGTGCCCTGGTGGATCAACTGGTAAAAGGAATGCTGCCCGTTGGTGCCGGGCTCACCCCAGTAGATCGGGCTGGTGTCGTAGTTGACGACGGCGCCGTCGAGGGTGACGCGCTTGCCGTTGCTCTCCATGGTCAACTGCTGCAGGTAGGCCGGAAACCTCTTCAAATACTGCTCGTAGGGCAGCACGGCCACGGTTTGCGCGCCGAAGAAGTCGTTATACCAGATGGCCAGCAGGGCCATGAGCACCGGCAGGTTCCGCTCGAAGGGGGCGGTGCGGAAATGCTCGTCCATCCGGTGGAAACCGCCCAGCAGGGCGCGGAATCGCTCCGGCCCGATGGCCAGCAGCGTGGAAAGGCCGATGGCCGAGTCCATCGAGTAGCGGCCGCCAACCCAGTCCCAGAAGCCGAACATGTTGGCCGTATCAATGCCGAAGGCGGCCACCCGCTCCGTGCTGGTGGATACCGCCACGAAATGCCTGGCCACCGCCCGGGCGTCACCGCCGAGGCCCTGGAGCAGCCACTTGCGGGCGCTCTCGGCGTTGGTCATGGTCTCCAGGGTGGTGAAGGTCTTGGACGAGACGATGAACAGGGTCTCAGCCGGATCGAGGTCGCGGGTCGCCTCCACGAAGTCAATGCCGTCCACGTTGGAGACGAACCGGAAGGTCAGGGCGCGGTCGCTGTAATGCCTGAGCGCCTCATAGGCCATCACCGGGCCGAGGTCCGAGCCGCCGATGCCGATGTTGACGACGTTCCGGATCGGCTTGCCGGTGTGGCCCTTCCATTTACCGCCGCGGACCCGGCGGCAGAAGCCCGCCATCTTCTCGAGCACGGCGTGGACCTCCGGCACGACGTTCTTGCCGTCCACCGTGATGCACGCGTCCTTGGGAGCCCGAAGCGCCACATGCAGCACGGCGCGGTTTTCGGTGATATTGATCCTGTCCCCGCGAAACATGGCGTTTATGCGCTCGCGCAGGCCGGATTCCTTCGCCAGTTGGAGAAGCAGCTTCACAGTTTCACCGGTAATGCGGTTCTTCGAGTAATCCAGGAAGAGGCCCGCCTCCTCTGCGGTGAAACGCTCACCGCGCTTGGGGTCGGCGGCGAACAGGTCGCGGAGATGCAGCGCCTTGACGGCCTTATAATGGGCGGTCAGGGCCTTCCAGGCGGGGCGTCTGGTGAGCGGATTAATGGTTGTTTTCATATCTTTGATCTCTGATCCCGGCGACCGTATCGGCCTTCCGGCCTCGGGGCACCCGGCGCCGAGCCTGCGTTTGCCAGGACGTAATCTCGCGCTAGCGCCGCCTTCACGGTTTCATCTTCAAGCCTTCGCTGGCCGCCGCTTTGCGCTGGCGGTCGTCAAAGCTGAAAAACACTTTGACGTTGGCTGTCTTCATGTTTGGCAAGGGTGTTATATTGCATCCAGCCGTGCCTGTCAACGCGGGGCCTTGCGCAGCAGGGGCACGGGACCGCAACTCACGTTATCCGACGGCATGCAGCAATGCGATAGGAGCGCGGACATTCTTGTCCAATACCGCTTCGGGTGAAGACCAGCAGAGCCAGGTCAAGCCTTTGTCCCGGCGGGACATCCGACAATAGCCCAACGTTTCAACCTAAAAACGGCAGTTAATAGCCGCGAAAGATCACAAAGAAAAGGCGTTGTGACGGATTGTGTTATCACCCGGCAGGTGAATTGCAAAATGCGGTCTCACATGGCACAACCCGCGGATTTTGCGTTCTTTGCACTGCTATGCCCCGATTTGATCGCAGGCCGCGAAGATTTAACGCAGAGAGCGCAGAGATTCGCAGAGGGTTCTTCTTCTCTGCGTTTC
>JAPLUA010000119.1 GCA_026397855.1 Verrucomicrobiota bacterium
GTTTACAGCGCCAACACCCCGGACTTCATTGACTTCTATGGCCGCCACACCGTGATCGAGCACGGTGTTTTCATGCATGTCTCCAACATCAATGTCCAACGGTCCGAGGACGGCGCGCTCCACGCGATAGCCACTGCCCTGGTGGGCGGCAGGCAGGCCAACAAGCCGGTTTATTTCCTCAGCCCGGACGGCAAGAACTGGAACGGGTCACCCGAACCCTGCACCGCGGGGATATCCAATATCGTGGCCATGGATGGCTACCCCGCTTATGACGAGGGAGATGAAAACGGCGCGAACGTCCTGCTGCGTGACAACGGCAAATGGGCCCTTTACTTTACCAACTGGAGAGACCCCGGAAAATGCTACCGCGCCGAGGGCGATACTCCGGCCCATTTCAAACTGGCCGGCCTCGCTCTGAATACCTCGCATGCGGTCACCGATGTGAAGAGGATTGCTACGTTATGGCCCTGCACAAGAAGGGCGATGTGACGGGCGCAAATGACAACGACAAGCTTTGGTTCAGTCTTTCCCCCGACGGCAAGACCTTCGGCCCGGAGCAGCGAATGCCTGGCGCGCGCGACGAGGCGGATCGTTACATCTTTTCCGTCGGTTTTCTTGCGCGTAAAGACAGGATCCTTGGCGTTCTCTACGGGGCCGGCGCCTCGGAGCGTTGCGAGCGGAATCAAATCTTCGCCCACTGGCTTCAGAAGCGGGTGGTGCTGACCGCGCGGCGTGAATACACCCGCGGCAACGGCCTCCAATTCGAAGCTGCTGGCGCCCTGGGACCGGACCGCCAATGGTTCAGGCTGCCCCACGGAGCAACCTTCGAGGGGACCATTACCGTTTACGCCGAGGATGGAGTTACGCAGCTTGGCACCCGGCCTGTCGCCCTGGAGCCCGGCGTTGCCTATCGTTTGGCCTGGAAGTAACCGCCGGCCTCGGTCAAGGCGCCCGCAGGGCATTCCCGGGCCACAGATATTCAGTTGCGCTGCGCAAGCATTTGTGCAAGGTATTAGTCATAACAAATCTATGCGTAAGATAATCACGAATCCAATGTTTGCGTTGTTCCTCTCCGCCGGGTCGGTCCTGGCGCAGTTTGAAGGCGTCATGGAAATGAAAACGACCACTTCCGGCCAGGGCGCCGAGTTCGGCGGCGGCGGCACGATGGTGGCCGCGGTCTCGAAAGCGGGCACCCGCTGCGAAATGAACATGCAGATGGGTGGGATGGGGATGAAGATGGTGGTGCTGCAGAAAACCGACACCCCCGACCTGGCCTACCACATCAATGACGCGCAGAAAACTTACACGGAGATCAATCTGGCCAAGATGCGCGAAAAGGCCGGCACCGGGGCCGACGAGAGCAAGTACACGGTCGAGAAGCTCGGCCAGGAAACCATCCTTGGCTACAAGACCGTGCATGTGCTGGTCAAGGAGCAAACCACTGACAACGCGACGGGTAAGACGACCGAGATGTGGACGGCCAAGGATCTCATGGATTACGCCACGTTCAGCAAGTGGCAGGTGCGCCGGGGTAAAGGAGCCGGCGACGAGGGTTTGGCCAAGGCCCTGAAAGATGCCGGGGCCGACGGGCTGCCGCTGAAATCCATCATGACAATGCCGGGGGGCGTCAAGGTCACCATGGAAGTTGTGAAGCTCGACAAGAAATCACTCCCTGCCTCGACCTTCGAGATTCCCGCCGACTACACCAAGTCCGAGGGTGAAATGATGGGGATGATGGGCGGCATGACAGGCCCGGGCGCCGATGCGGGGATGAAGAAGGTGGATGACGCCCGCCAGAAGATGCAGGAGGCCATGAAGAATATGTCCCCGGAGCAGCGCGAGATGATTGAGAAGATGATGAAGCAGCGCCAGTAGGGAAATCCGAAGCCCGAAATCCGAATCATCAACCGCAGAGCAAAGAGCGCATAGAAAGGAACTTGTGATGCTTCCGAACTGAAGGACGGCTTCACCTGCCGGGTGAAGAGACGAGTTATCCCATTCATTCATAACTATCTGGCTTTGCTTTGTGGTTAACTCAACTCCCGAGTTCAGGATCAGAACTTCTGTCGGGGAACTGCTGCCGGTCAGGGAGAATTCGGATTTCGGATTTCGGATTTCATCCCCTCCTCCAAACCACCCCCTCGGGCGGTTCGTAGATGAAACAGCCGCCGGGGCAGCGGGTGCGCGGATGCAGCAGGAACTGCCGTATGTGTTCCGCAAACGGGCGGAGGACAGGGTGGGGCCGCCCATCAAAGTCGAGGGCTCTTTCGAGCCGGGAGTGAAACCGGTTGATGGCCTTGCGGACGTTGTCCGCGGCGCGGACGGCGTTGTCTCTCGATCGGCGGGCGTGGCGCCGCTTGTATTCGGCGATTGCCTCCAGGTCGCGCAGCGCCTCCTGTTTCACCCGCTCAATTTCCGTCTCCGAATCCAGGATGGCTTCCAGTACCCGTTCCTTGCGGACCAGGGACCGCAGAATCTCGGCGTCGTCGCGGGCGAGCCCGGGTTCCTGGAGACGGGTCAGGATATCGTCCCGCGCGGCCTGCCCGGTCGCCCCGTCGGCAAGTTGCGGCAGGCGAGCCTGCCGGGGATAGAGCGCGGGGATTCGGGCGATGAGGTCAAGGGCGTGGATGGGCTGCGGCGGCGGGTTGAGGAGCAGGGAGGCCACGAAGAGAAGTCCCTGCTCGTGCACAAGGTTGGCCTGCAGGCCCGTGTAGGTGAGGCTCCATGCCCGCAGGCCCTTGCGGATGGCATAGAGTGGCGGCGTTGAGTTTTGAGCATTCATAGGTGCGGGTGTCGGGATAGGACGGATGGCGAGGGCGGTGACGGCGATCGTGATGGGAAATGAGGCGTGGCAGAACGGGCAGGCGCAGGGGACGCTCGCCGGGGAGCCGGGGACGTGCCGCTGCGGGCCATCGCAGCCGTTGGATATGACCGTAGTCGTGCGCATGTGGCCACTATAAGGGCGCCCGCCCGCGCCCCCGCCCGCGGCCGGGCGCCCTGCCGGCTTATCCTCTGCAGACAGGCAACCCGTTATGAACGGCAGTGGCTGGTTGCGCCTCCCTGTGGCTCCCTGTGACAGCAAACAACGGGCACAGAAAGACAGAAAACGGGTAGTCGCCCTTTGCGACATTGTCCCCACTTCATGGGACTAGGTAAAGAATCAGGCTCTGCTTATATTTGACAACATGCGGTGAGCATACCCGCCTGCCGCGAGAACTGTAATTACGCAGATAACCTTTATGAAGCGAATCGTAAGATTGTCATTAACCTCACTGGCCCTGGCCTCCGGCCTGACGATGGTCAACTCGACCCGGGCGGATACCCCGATCACCACCTTCGACAATTTTGTTCCCAACGCCCTATACCCTTCCTGGTCCGCGGGAACAGCTATTGCCACTCCGACCAATTACATTATCACTGCGACCGGGTATGGCAGCCTTTGGAAACAGCTCGGTCCGCCGCCCATTAACGGCGCGGGCAACTCGAACATCGTGGTGGATGTCAATTTGAGCGGCTCCGCGGGGGCTGATGGAAAGCTGGGCGTGATTGTTGATCTCAAGGACGCCGACAACACCCAGATCAGCTACCGTTGGTACGGGCGTAGCACGGGCCATCATATCCTGGTGGGCAATTTGTTCTCTACCAATGTTCCAGCCACGGATAACGGCGTGATTATTACCAACAACCTGTACCGGATCGTGACCAACGCCGCCGGGACTACTGCGGGCCTGGATCTGACCGCCCTCTGGCATCTCAACCTGGAGCTTGATCCCAGCACCTACGCCGTGGCCTACACCTTGCAGTGGAATGACCTGCGGTTGACCTCCGGGAGCGGTGGTTCGACCGGCGTCTGCGCGGTCGTCAGCGCCTTCGATAACACGGTCCTGAGCGGTCTCTACGGCAGTTGGACAGCGCAAACCCCCACCCCCACGAATTTGCAGGTGACCGCCACGGGTTGGGGCGGTGGCTGGTCCGCGGTGACTCCCAATATCAACACCACCTCCAACAAGACCCTCCAGTTGAACGTGACGCTGACCGCGCCGGCCGCGGCAAACGGAAAGCTGGGCCCGATTGTGGTCCTGGAAGATGGCGACGGCACGCAGCTCAAGTATGCCTGGTATGGCCAGACTCCGGGCACGAACCTGGTTCTATCCAGCGTCTTGAGCGGGGGAACCATTGCCGTGGCAGGATCCGTGGCCGGTTTCGACTTCTCCACCATCAAATACTATAACCTGCAGCTCGACCCGAGCAGTTATGCCGGTAGCTATACCGTGGCGTGGAACGATCTTTCGATCATAGGCTGCGATAACACCAACAGCGAAACGGGGTTCTGTGCGACGGTCTGCTCCTTCAAGAACTTCTTCATGTCGGGAGACTACGGGAACTGGTCCAGCGCCAATGAAATCTCCACCCCGGATTATTGGGAGATGAGCGCCAGCGGTTTCGGCGGCGGTTACAGTTCCCTCTACCCCAACCTCACCACCACGTCCAACCGGACCTTGCAATTGAACGTGACCCTCATCGCACCCGCCGCAGCCAATGGCAAGCTCGGCCCCATCGTGGTGCTGCAGGACGCCGACGGAACCCAGTTGAACTATGCCTGGTACGGCCAAAGCCCCGGCACCAACCTCGTGTTGACGAAAGCCTTGAACGCAGGCGCACCGGTCGGGGGGCAGCCGGGAACCACGGCGGGGTTTGATTTCGGCAGCATCGCCTTCTTCCACCTGCAATTGGATTCCGGCAGTTATGCGGACACCTACACCATCCAGGCGAATGATCTCTCGATCATCGGATGCCCGCCGGTGATTATCCAGATCACCGCTTTCAGTTATGACCCGGTGAGCGGACAATTCAACCTCACCTGGTCCTCGGAAAATGGCGCGACCTACGCCATCCAGACCTCGAGCGACCTGGGTACCACATTCGCCGACGCATACACCGGTATCGCATCGGGCGGGGCGAGCACTAGCGTGTCCATTACACCCCTTGATCCGGCCCGGACCTTTATTCGCATCCGCAAGGAATGAGGGCGGCTGGTTGATACCGATCTGCAAGCGCATGAAGCCAGCGGGCATTGCCTGCTGGCTTTCGCTTCCGTTGGGTTTAGCGGCAATGCCACGGCCAGTTGCCTATGGGGTTGTCGTTTGCGGTGGAGGGTCTATATTGGAAAGCATGAAGAAAGCGGCTGCCCTGTGCTGTGCATGGCAGGTGCTCTCGCATAGCATGTCACGTTTCACCGCAATTGTGTTGCTGGTCGCCTTCTCCTGTTCTGCCCGGGCCGGTTCGGGCGCGGTTGTGCCCTGGACCACCTACGAGGCGGAGGCGATGACCACCACCGGCCTGACCCTGGGCCCCCAGTACAGCCCGAACGTCGTCGCCAGCGAAGCCTCCGGTCGCAAATGCGTCCAGATCGGCGGCACGGGGCAATACGTTCAGTTCACCGCCCTGGCGGCGGCCAACTCGATGGTGGTGCGCTACAGCATCCCGGATGCCGCCGCTGGCGGCGGCGTAGATTCCACCATCAGCCTCTACAAGAACGGAGTGTTGCAAGGCAAACTGCCGGTGACCTCCAGGTATTCATGGCTCTATGGCGCTTATCCTTTTACCAATAGCCCCGCGAGCGGCGTCCCCAGGAACTTCTTTGATGAGGTGCGGACCAACGGCCTGACTATCAGCGCCGGCGACGTGATCAGACTCCAAAAGGATGCCACAGACACCTCTTCCTATTACATCATTGACCTGGTTGACCTGGAGAACGTTCCTGCGGCGCTGACGCAGCCGGCGAACTCCCTTGCCATCATGAGCGACGGCGCGGGCGGCGCGGGCGCAACCGACGACACCGCCGCCTTGGTGAGCTGTGTTTCCGCCGCTAACAGCCAGGGCAAGAGCGTCTGGCTGCCGCCAGGCACTTACAAAATCACGTCAGCGGTCAGCCTCCCGTCCAACATCGCGATACGTGGCGCGGGCATGTGGTATTCCACGCTCGCAGGGGATGCCTCCGTTTATGGAACAGCCGGGAGACGGGTTGCGTTGAACGGAAACGGAAGCAACATTCAGCTTGCCGACTTCGCCATCCTGGGCAGGCTGGCCTACCGCAGCGACACCGAGCCGAACGACGGCCTGGGCGGATCCTACGGCACCGGCTCGACCATCTCGCGCCTTTGGGTGGAGCATGCCAAGACCGGGGCGTGGATCGTCAATTCGCAGGGCCTGGTGGTGGACGGCTGCCGGTTTCGCAACACCATTGCCGATGGCATCAACTTCTGCGTCGGCATGCGCAGTTCGACCATTACGAATTGCACCGCCCGTGGAACAGGCGACGACTGCTTCGCGATCTGGCCGGCCACCTACACTTCGCAAACCTACACCCCCGGGCTGAATGTCATCACCCATTGCACGGGGCAGATGCCCTTCCTGGCGAATGGCGGCGCGATCTATGGGGGCGCCAGCAACCGGATCGAGGACTGCCTTTTCCAGGACATGCCCTACGGCTGCGGCATACTCTTCAGCACCACGTTTGCCGTGGGGGCCAATAATTTTAGCGGCATCACGATTGCCCAGCGGTGCGACCTGAACCGGTGCGGCGGGTTTGATTCCGGCGTATCCTGGCGTGGGGCGGTGCAGCTCTGCCTCGACAACAAGAGCCTTTCCGGGGTGAACCTGAACAACCTGAACATCAGCAACAGCATCTCGGACGGCTTAAGCATCGTTGCCCCGGGAAGCAATGCCGGGACCGGCGTGGGCACGCTGGCGAATGCGATCATGTCGTATGTGAGCATACCCAATTACGGCCTTGGCCAGAGCGGGCGGCATGGCCTCTGGGCGCGCAGCGACGCCATCGGCAGCATGACGGTGAGCAATTCGGCCATTGCGGAATACCAGGATGATTCCGCGAACTTCGCCTTCGCTTTCGTGACCTCCAGCATCCCCGTCACGGTGCAGTCGAGCCCTGCTGGCCGCTCTTTCACCGTGGACGGAACCTCCTATTCCAGCGCGCAGGCGTTCAACTGGACGCCGGGATCGAGCCATGCGATCGGCGCCGCTTCGACTCAGAGCGGCGGAACGGGCACGCAATATGTCTGGGCCGCGTGGAGCGATGCTGGGGCGATCTCCCACGCGGTTGTCCCCGTGGCAGCCACGAATTACACAGTGACCTTTGCGACGCAATACTTCCTGACCATGAACGCCGGCGCGGGTGGCAGCGTGGGTCCAGGGGGAATGTGGACGAACAGCGGTGCGAATGTCAGCATCAGCGCCACGGCTTCCAATGGCTATACCTTCAGCGGCTGGACCGGCAGCGGGAGCGGGTCCTATTCCGGGGGCAGCAATCCCGCCTCAGTCACCATGGGCGGGCCGATCACCCAGGTCGCCGCCTTTTCCAGCCCGCAGGTGCAGGTGCTGGCTTTTGTGGCGCAGCCCGGAAACGTGGCTGAGGGAGCAAAGCTAACCCCCGGCGTGGAGGTTCAAGCCGCCGGCGCGAGCGGGCAATCGCTCTCCAACGCCTGGATTACTCTGTCGCTCGGCAGCGGCGCCGGGAACCTGGCAGGAACATTGACGCGGGTGACCGATGTCAGCGGAATCGCGCGCTTCGACGATTTGATCTTCAGCCAGGCCGGTCCCAAGACTCTCGCGGCCACGGCGCTGACCGGCAGCGCTGCGCCTGCGAGCAGCAGCTCTTTCAGGGTCATCGGGGCGGCAGCCGCGCTGGCCTTCACCACCCAGCCTGGTTCGGCCGTTGCCGGTCTTCCATTCGGCCGGCAGCCTGTTCTTAAAGCGGTGGATGCCTTCGGGAGCCCAACCACGAATGGCTTGCCGGTCAGCCTCCAGGTTTACGTCGGGCTGACCAATGGCGCGGGCGCTCTTTCCGGAACGACCGGCTACGACATCGGTACGAGTGGCGGCAACGGGGTGGCGCCCTTCGGCGGGCTGGCGATTGACACGGCCGGCACGAATCAACTGTTCGCCTCAACGACCTCGGGTTCTGCCGGAGCGCCTGTCGCGGGAATGAGCGTCTGGCTGGATGGGAGCGCCGTGTCGTCCGTGCAGACAAATGCCGGCGGGATTGTGACCAACTGGCTGGATCGGAGCGGCAATGGAAACGATTTCGGCACGACCATCGGCAGCGGCGGCGGGGGGATCCGTTATACCAACGCCGCGCCGAACGGCCTCAGGATGGTGACGTTCAATGCCACGAGCGGCACGGCGGGAACCGAGCTTAAGAACACGACCTGCACGAATCATTCCGGCACGGTGAGTGTGTTCGTGGTTGCCAGGAAGACGGTCCCGGGCGTGACCGAAGGGGCCTACCAGCATGTTTTTGCCACCTGGGCCGGCGGCCCCAATGCGGATTATGCGGATGTGGGGAGCTATTCGCTGGATTACAACCGCGACAACAAGACCCCCCGGATCATCCGGGGCTGCTGCACGGCCTTTGTGGACAACAATTGCCCTGCGATGGATCCCTCGACCAACTGCCACGTGTTTGAATACATCGCCGATGGCACGGGCAGCAACAGCATTTGGCTGGCCCTGCCGGGAGGCACGACGCAAGGCATCGGGCCGGGCTTCGGGAATATCGCTGCGAATTTCAACATCGTTGCCTCCACGGTGGGCGGCGGCATGCAGAACGAAACCACCATCAACAATCCGTATGCCGGGAGCATTGCCGAGGTCCTGGTCTATGGCCGGGCGCTCAGCGCCGACGACCGCGCCTCGGTCGAGAACTACCTCACGAACAAGTGGTTTTCGCCGGGCGTCCCGTTTTCATTGGCCGGCGCGGTCAGTGAGCCGTTTGCCGTTGAGGCTGCTCCGATCGCTTTGCCGAAGAACATCAGCGGCGTGGCGGTCGGCCCGGAATCTGTGATGGTCACGTGCGCGGCCACGCCGGGATTTGCTTATCACCTGGAAACGACGACAAACCTCGCCTCGGGCACATGGGAGAGGGTTCCCGGGGCCGCCACTAATGCCGGTGGGGATTCGGTGGTGTTCACAGACCCGCAGCCGCCTGGCGGATCGCCGCGCTTTTACCGTAGCGTTTCGCCGTAGGGGACAATAAGCGTGGCCCGGCTCTTTATCCTCCGGATTATCTTACTGGCGATCCTGGCGGAAACAACTTGCGCCTGGGCGGCGGTTTTGTGGAGGGTGCCCGAAGCGGTCCTGGCGCATAACTCAGGCCCGGGTCGGGATATGCTCAGCAGCGCGCTCAAGCGCGATGATTCATCCAGCGACACCCTTTACTTCAAATTCCACGTCTCCCCGCTTTCGGACGCCACGACCGAGGAATACTTCGCGGCCTTTGAGCTTTTTGAGGGGGATGCGGAGCACCTGGGCATCGGAAATGCATGGAGCGCCTACGGATACAGCGCTTTTTTCGGGCCTGATGGCCGGAAGGGGCTGGGTGCCGTCTCCAGCTACATGGATCTCCGGTCGGCCAGCCTCGATCTTTCGAGCGCCGAGTCGGCTGCAAAATATGAGCTCCCCCGCCGCGGGGTCGAGCGCACCATTGTCTTCAAGGTGCAATATGTCGCTGGCGGGGATGATCTGGTGACGGTGTGGCTGAATCCGGACTTGAGCGTCGGGGCTACCGAGGTCAACGAGCCTGAATCGCTGACCACGCGGTTTAACGCCGACGCTTCTTTTGATGAAATCCGGCTGGGGCATGGCGGTGGAGGAGGGGGATGGATCTTCAGCGACCTGGCGATTGCGACCTCCTTTGCGGATTTCGTGGACCCGAGCAGCGCGGTCTCTGCCGCTTTTGAATCCGCCTCGCTTTTCAACCTGCAGCGGTTCCGGTTTGATACCTGGTTGCGCGAGCCGGGCATGCCGCACGCCGGTATAGGCGCGATGGCCCAGACTGCCGATGGCTATCTCTGGCTGGCGGGTGAAGACCGGGTGGCCCGGTTCGACGGGGTCCGCTTTGCCCCGCTCGAAACGCGTCGCGCCCTTGGCGGCGGGACTGTGCTGGCGCTGCTGGGCGATTCCCGCGGGGCGCTCTGGATCGGCACCCGGGAGAAGGGCCTGGCGCGCTACGCGGACGGTAAGTTCGAAACCTTCACCAACGGGAACGGGTTGCCGGCGAGCACCGTCACGGCGCTGGCTGAGGGAAAGGATGGGGTGGTGTGGATCGGGACCACCAGCGGGTTGGTGGCGTGGGAAAACGGCAGGCTGCATGGCATCGCGGGGGCCGAGCGGTTCAAAGGCCGCCAGATCAATGCCTTGTTCGCGGACCAGCTTGGCGGCTTCTGGATCGGGGTGCCAGGCGACGGAGTTTACCAATACCGCAAGGGCGGGCTGACCCGGCTCACGGATCCATCGGTTGATGATTTGCTGGTGGATCCTCGATGCGTCCTGGTTGACCAGCAGGCCCGCGTCTGGGTGGCCGGGGGGGATGGCACGATCCTTTGCCAGGATGCAGGGGCCTGGCAACGCTACCGTATGCCGCGGCAGACGAAATCGCCTTATGCCCCGGTTCTCGTCTCGGAGCCCGACGGGACGGTCTGGGCCGGGTCTTCCAGCGAGGGCTTGTTCCAGATCAGCCAGGGCAAGCTGGCCAGCCTCAACGCCAATGCCGGCTTTCCGGATCCGCGCGTCTCCTCGATGCTCGTGGATGCCGGCGGGAACCTTTGGATCGGGGGCGGGGCCGGCCTTCATCTGCTGCGTCGCAAGCATTGCTTCGCGCTGGGGCAGGCGGAGGGGCTGGGCAGCGGGGCGGTCGGCAGCCTGGCAGAAGTCGCGCCGGGGCTCATTTGGGCGCTGCAGCCAGGGTACGCGCTCTTGCGGTGGGATGGCGGGGGGTTCCGTCATCTAACCACCTCCGGGCTGCAGGTCCCCCAGGCCGTTCTGGGCTCGATGCTGATCACCCGCGGCGGTGCCTGCTGGATCGCCTGCACGAACGGCTTGATGCTGGTCCGTGATCCGCAGGCGGTGGCGGATGAAAGCCAGCTCTTCGACCTCCCCGGCGTCAGCGTCAGTTCTCTGGCGGAAGGCGCGGATGGGAGCCTTTGGGCTGGAACTCTGGAAGGCCAGCTCTGGCAGCTCCGTCAAGGCCGCTGGCACATGCGGGTCGAACTGGAGCCTAAGGCGCCCATTGCTGCCCTCGCGGCCGATCCGGATGGGCGTGTTTGGGCTGGCACCTTCGGCGGCGGATTGTATCTCGTCGGCGATCGGGTCGAAGGCCGATGGGACCAGGTCAATGGCCTGCTGAGCAACTCCATCTGCGCCCTGCATCGCGATGGCAGCGGCGCCCTTTGGATCGGCACCGATGGCGGCGGATTATCTCTGCTCCAGGGCTCCAGAGTCGCCGGTTTCACCCTCGCATCGGGGCTTCCCGACATGCATGTCTATGGAATACTCGAGGATCGGGCGGGCCTCCTTTGGTTGAATGACGGGGCCGGGCTGAGTTGCCTGCGCAAACCTTCCATGACCGATCGCCTGGTCAGCGTCGTTGGGACCTACCCGGTCCCCAATGAGCATGCCGGGGACGCCTCCCGGGAGAAAGGCGGCCTGAGAGTTTTTCCAAAAGGCTGCGTTACCAGCTCCGGGCGGCTTTGGTTTGCCACGCAGAACGGGATCCTCGTTGCCGAGCCATTCGCCCGCCTGGCCGGGAGCCCCGCTGCCGCGCTGCGGGTGGATGAAGTCCTTGTGGATGGAGCCCCTGCAGCCGGCTTCAAGGCTGTCGTGACACCGGCCGGTTCCAACCGGCCGCCTGCCGGCGCGTCGGCTCCGATCCGAATCGGTCCGGGGCGGCACCGCGTCGAACTGCACTACGCCATCCCGTATTTCGATGCGCCGGACAAACTACGGTTCCGCTACAGGATGGAAGGACTGGACCCGGATTGGGTGGAGGCCGGGGCGGCGCGGACGGCTCAATACAATTCCATCCCGCCGGGCGATTACCGTTTCACGGTCATGGTTTATGGCCCCGGGGCGGTCGTCGGCCAGGCCGTTGTCAGCTTGTCGGCGGCCGCCTGGTGGTGGCAGCGCGGGTGGGTGATCGCGACCGGATCGGCCGGCCTGCTCGTCGCCATTGTCGGGGCCGCCCGCTATGCGGAAAACAGGCGGATGAAACGCCGCCTCAGCCGCCTGGAGCGGGAGAACGCGCTCGAGCGGGAGCGCACCCGCATCGCACGCGATTTGCATGATGAGATGGGCGCGAAGCTCTGCCGCATTTCATTCCTCAGCGAGCACGCGGGCCGCCTCGACTCCAGTTCGGGGGAGCTGAAAGAACAGATCGCCACCATTGCCGGCGACTCCCGGGATCTGCTGAACTCCCTGGATGAAATTGTCTGGGTGGTGAACCCGCAAAACGACACCCTTGAGCATGCGGCCTCTTACATCACGCAGTACGCGGAGAATTATTTCCAGGGCACCGGCGTGGCCTGTGAGCTGCAAGTCGCCGCGGAGATTCCCCATCTCCCCGTCTCGTCCCAAACGCGGCATCACCTCTTCCTGGCCGTCCATGAAGCCCTCACCAATGTGCTCAAACATTCCGGGGCCGACCTCGTGAAGGTGGCCATCTCCTGCGAGGATTCATGGCTCCGGATCCGGGTGGATGATAACGGGAAAGGTTTTGCCCCGCCCGCTCCCGGCCCCGAGGGCACCCCCGCGGACGATTCCGGCAACGGCCTGCTCAACATGCGCCAGCGCATGGCGGACATCGGGGGGGAATGCCGCATCGAATCCGCCCCCGGGCGCGGCACCGGCATCCAATTCCTGCTGCGATTGAAGCCCGGCTCCAAGAAAGGAACAAACGCGTGATTACTGTATCCATTGTTGATGACAACGAGAAACTTCGCGATTCCATCACCACATTCCTCGGGGGGTCTCCCGGCTTCCGCTGCCTGAGCGCCTACGGCAGCGCGGCGGCGGCCCTTAAACAACTGCCCGAGGACAAGCCCGATGTGGTGCTGATGGATATCAACATGCCGGGCATGGACGGCATCGAGTGCGTGGCGCAACTCAAATCCAGGATGCCCGATCTGCAAATCGTGATGTTCACCGTCTATGAGGACACCGACCGGATATTCAAGGCGCTGTCCGCGGGGGCGAACGGTTACCTGCTGAAACGGGCGGCCCCGGCGAAGCTCCTGGAAGCCATCCGTGATGTGCATGCGGGGGGATCCGCCATGTCCAGCTCCATTGCCCGCAAAGTCGTGGCCTCCTTTCAAAAGGCGGCTCCCGCTCTCAAAACCGGAACTCACCTTTCTCCCCGCGAGCAGGCCGTATTGGATTGCCTCGCCAAGGGAATGACCTACAAGGCCATTGCCGACCAGTTGGGGATCAGCATCGAAACCATCCGCACCCACCTCAAGAGGGTTTACCAGAAACTGCACGTGCAGTCCCGCACCGAGGCCGTCGCAAAATACATGCGGCTCTGAGAAATCGGCGCAGAGCAGTCCAGTGCGGCAGAGGGACTCAGAGGGGTCTTGTCCGGGTCCTTATCCGGCTCCATCCGGTTTTATCCGTGGTCCAATTCTTTCGGGGCCGCAGGGGTGTTTTCTCCGCATTCCTCTGCGTCCCGGCGTTAAGCCCCGTTTTGATCTTGGCTGCGGCTTGGCCGTGCTGTGTTTCCTGCGGTCAGCCTAGCGGCCTTACGGCGAGCAGCGGATACGCGCGCGTGGCCGGTTCGCGCGGTCTAAGCCGGCAGAATGCCGGCGCTCTGGAAGAATGTGAACTGCGCGCGTCCCCACTTCATGGGACTGTTGCGTCTGGCTGCTGCCGTTAGAGTAGGTTCAGGCAAATGAATACAGACCTCAATCAACGCAGCAGGGTTCCCGGGCCTTCCGCTCCTGGTGAATTCACGCACATGAAATCCGCGGCCTTCACCCTCATCGAGCTCCTCGTGGTGATCGCCATCATCGCGATCCTGGCCGCCCTGCTCCTGCCGGCTCTCAGCAGGGCCAAGGATAAGGCCCAGGCCATCTCTTGCATGAACAACAACAAGCAACTCGGCCTTGCCTGGGTGATGTATTCCGGAGACAACGAGGAGAGGCTGGTCATGAATCAGGACTGGGCGACGCTGGGAACGCCATCGGTCCCCTGCTGGGCTTACGGCATCATGAGCTGGAATGCGAACCCCCTGAACACCAACACCCTCACCCTGACCGACAGCGTCAACGCCCTGCTCGGCACCTACTGCGGCGGCGCGACGAAGATCTACAAGTGCCCGGCCGACAATTACCTGAGCTCGAGCCAGCGGGCGGCCGGCTTTGAAAGGCGGCTTCGCAGTGTCGCCATGAATGGCGCGGTGGGGGCGGGAAGCAAGTACATGGGATTCCCCTTCAGCCCCACTTATTGGTGGGCGAAAAAATCATCCGACCTGAACGCTCCCGGCCCCTCGGAATCCTGGGTGCTGACCGACGAGCACCCCGACAGCATTGACGACACCATCCTCTACACCGATGCCGGGGCCACCAACGGGACCGGCCAGTTTACCGAGCTTCCCTCGGGCAATCACAGCGGCGCGTGCGGGATCGCTTTTGCGGACGGGCACGCGGAGATTCACAAGTGGAAGGTTCCCGACACGTTCCGGCCGGTGGCCTACACCTCCATCCAGCGGGTGAGCGTCACTGCGAATCCCGACCTGGCGTGGCTCGCGGCGCGAACCCCGCGTGAAAAATAGAAGCCGCGATCTCGTAGCCGCCAACGTCAGTTGGCGCACTATTCCTTCG
>JAPLUA010000450.1 GCA_026397855.1 Verrucomicrobiota bacterium
GCGCCTGGCCGAAATCCTCCGCGCGGAGCTGACCGACGCGGATCTGCTGCAGTTGCGCGAATGGTTCCTGGCGACAAAGCTCGCCGTTATCCAGACCACTCCCCCTTCCGAAATGGACATCACCAACCTGCCGTATGCCGATGGCGGATTGATGGTTCGTTTCGTGGAGGTCTTTCCCTATGGCTCGGCTCTGAACTTTACCTGGAACGGTGAAGCCTGGGCCGTGGACGAGCAGTATTGCGTGCAACCCGGGTGCGAGTGCAAGGAAATGGTTCTTTCCTTCCTCAGGCTCATGGATGCCGCTGGCCGCAACATCGCCGCGATCAAATGCCCCCCCGCTCTTTACTACAACCACCACACCCAGAGGGCGAAGCCGGTGGCACGAGGGCAGGAGGGAAGCCCTCCCTTGGACAGCTTGCTGGCGGCTCTCAAACGCGAGCATGAATCCTTAAATAGGCAACTGGAGACCCGCCATCTCATCTTGCAATCCCTCTATGCCCGGCATTTCCTGGCGCAAACCAGCAAAGGTTTGCAATCCCAATTGGCCAATCCTGTCTCCGCCGTGTCGCATAAGATCGGGCGCAACGAACCTTGTCCCTGCGGCAGCGGACGCAAATACAAGCAATGTTGCCTGGGCAAATCCGGGGAATGAATCCAAAGTGCCGCAACTGCACCTGAAGAAGGCGAACCCCGCCAAAAGGGTGTCGCCGTGCCGCTGGCGTTGGGGGGTCATGAAAAACATTAGTTTTGTTCCTTGACCGCCGCCGGGCGACGACTAGATTAGGACCTATTGCCCGGCTGGGGGCGGCGTTTCGATTGCCTGCCGCCGGGTTGCTCATGAACATTATAGCGAATGTTTTTCAGTCGTCACTCGGCAAGAAGTATATCATGGCGGTGACAGGGTGCGCCCTGTTCCTGTTTGTGATAGGGCATCTGGCCGGCAACCTGCAGATCTTCCTTGGCCGGGAGGCGATCAACCGCTACGGCTACCTCCTGCAATCCAACCCGGAGCTGATCTGGCCGGCGCGGCTGGGCTTGATTCTCATGGTGGTCCTGCATGTTTGGTCGGCGGCCCGGCTCTCCCTGGAGAACAAGGCCGCGCGGCCGGTCGGCTACCAGGTTTATCAGCCTATCGGCTCCAGCTACGCCTCGCGGACGATGCTGATGGGCGGAAGCGTCGTGTTTGTGTTCATTATCTACCGCCTGCTCCAGGTGCAGTATCTCAACCTCACCCACCAGAACTTCGCCGCCTTCATGGAGAAGCTGCCGGGCCAGGTTCCGGCGGAGCGGCACGACATCTTTAAGATGATGGTGGTGGGCTTCAGCAATCCCCTGGTCGCTGGATTCTACGTCCTGGGCCTGGCGCTGCTTTGCCTCCACCTCAGCCACGGGGCGAGCAGCATGTTCCAATCGCTGGGCTGGAAGAACCAGGCCTATCGCCCGTGCCTTGACAGGGCTGCGCGGGTGGTCGCGGTGCTGATCTTCCTCGGCTATTCCTCCATCCCGCTGGCCATACTTTGCGGCTACGGAAAGGAGGCGCTGAAGTGAAATCCGAAGCCCGAAATCCGAAGCCCGAAGGTAATCCGAAACCCGAAATCCGAAGCGCGGGGTTTGCTGCTCGCTCTCCAAAGTCCAAAGTCATCCTGGTATGAACAAAGTCCAAAGTCATCCTGGTATGAACCTCGACGCCAAAATCCCCGCCGGCCCCCTGGGCGCAAAGTGGGACAAGCACAAGTTCGACCTCAAGCTGGTCAACCCCGCGAACAAGCGCAAGTTTGACATCATCGTCGTCGGCAGCGGCCTGGCCGGCGCGTCGGCCGCCGCATCGCTGGCCGAGCTGGGCTACCAGGTGAAGTGCTTCTGCTTCCAGGACAGCCCCCGCCGCGCCCACAGCATCGCCGCCCAGGGCGGCATCAACGCCGCCAAGAACTACGCGAACGACGGCGACAGCATTTACCGGCTCTTCTACGACACCATCAAGGGCGGCGACTTCCG
>JAPLUA010000477.1 GCA_026397855.1 Verrucomicrobiota bacterium
CCGGAACGAAGCGCCTTCGCGCCCCAGGGTGTAATCGCGCGCTGTAATCTCCGCGAGCTGATCCGCCTGCGCGCCGGTGCTGGCCCGGGGGGAAGCGTTCGTTCCGGGCGCCAGGGCCCGCCCGAACTCGCTGGCCGGCAGCCGCATCAGCGCGTTTGTCTGCACGCTCATCTCCTGGCGTCGGGTGTCCACCAGGATCCGGTCGCCCTTGCCATCGCGCGTTCCGGACCGCCAGGTCGGGCTTTCCTTGAGCTCGATGACTCCGTTGGTGGCGACATAGACGGCCTCCCCGGCGGTGAACCGGTTGGTTTCCTGCTCAAGGATCACCGATTGCCTCGCCACCATCCGCTGGAGTTCGTTGGTGCCGGCAAACGCGAGGGTCAGCAGGCCGCAGTTCAAATGGCTGGTGCCCTGCTCAGCCACGACGTGGTTCTCGGCGACCAGTTGCTGCAATTCGTTGGTGCCGGTGAACGCCAGCCTGAGGTGGTCACAGTTCAGTCGGCCCTGGACCTGGCCGTCGCGCCACTCGACAACTTCCACCTTGTCCCGGAACAGCGCGGAGTTGGTGCGGAACTCGTAAGCGTCGGAGCGGATTTCCAGGAATTGGTTGGTGGCCGGAGGGGCTTTCGGGGGCGGCGAGGCGGCACCGGGCAGAAAAGCAAAGGTGCCGAGGCTGCGCGCGGGCAGTTTCAGCCAGGCATGGCCGGTGGCGCGGAAGACCCCGTTGGTTCGGTCCAGCAACAGCTCGTCCCCGCTTCCCTCCTGTGGCTCGACGCGCCAGGTCGGCTGGCCTGTCAGCAGAACCTGCTCAGTGTCCACCGTGTAGGCCGCCCTTTGGCCTGTGGCGTGACTTTTCTCGTAGTGCAGGATCACATTGGTCTCAGCAACCAGGCTCTGCAGCCGGTTGCCCGTTCGCGGGGCCAGCACGCTGAGGAGTTCCGCTGTCAGTGACAGGTTCGTGCCCGTCACCCGGACGTTCCCGTGGTAAATGCCCTGGCCGGACTTCTCGGCGTAATCAAACTGATCGGAAAGGATGTCAATGGCGGGTGCCGGCGCGTGCGACAGGTTGGTGCGCGCTCCTGCGCTTGCGAATTCGGGATGGACAATCGTGTGGACGCGGTTGGAGACGAATAGGATGGAAGCGGACTGCAGCCAGGCAAATCCTTCCCCGGTAAGGGAGAAGGCACCGTCGGCCGTCAGCAGGGTGAGCGACCCGGTCGAGTTGACTGATCGACGATCCGCATCGTAAAGGCACTCCGGCGCCTCGACGATCATTTCCCCCGCGCCGTTCTCGCGCCATGTCTGCACTTTGGCCCGGGTAACCGCAACAATCCGCCCGCCGGCCTGGGGTTCCGCCGAGGCCCCTTCGAGCAGCCACTTCATCTGGGTCTCGTGCGGCGGTTCATAGTAGTCCGAGAACTTGATTCCTTTGCCCGACCCGACCTTCTGGCCGTGCGCCGGGCCGGCGAACAGCGCCAGGCAGAGCGCGAGCCCGATCACCGCGTCGCGCCGACCGCAGCCATGGGTTCTCCAACTCGCCATACGCTTTGAATCGCCTACCTCACCGCGGTCCAAACCCGCAGGAGGCTTTTCAGCAAGGCCGGCATCGCGGCCAGGGGGATCATATTGGGGCCGTCGCTCAAAGCCCGGTCCGGATCGGGGTGGGTTTCGATGAAGAGGCCATCGGCACCAGCGGCGAGCGCGCAGCGGGCCAGGACCGGGGCGAATTCGCGCTGGCCGGCCGACCGGTCCCCGCCGCCGCCGGGAAGCTGGACCGAATGCGTGGCGTCAAATATCACCGGGAACCCGAACTGGCGCATGATCGGGATAGAGCGCATGTCCGCCACCAGGTTGTTGTAGCCGAACGTCGTGCCTCTCTCGGTCAGCGTGATCCGCTTGCCCCCGGCATTGGCGGCCTTGGCGGCGACCTGCCCCATTTCCGCGGGTGAGAGGAACTGGCCCTTCTTGAGGTTTACGATCCGACCCGTTTCAACCGCAGCCTCAATCAGGTCGGTTTGCCGGCACAGGAAGGCCGGGATTTGCAGGATGTCCACCACTTTGCCCGCCGCCGCGGCCTCCTCGGTTGTGTGGATATCTGTGAGCACCGGAACGTCCAGCGACTTGCGGACTTTGGCCAGCACATCCAGCCCCTTCTCCAGCCCGGGCCCCCGGAACGACTTGGCCGAGGTGCGGTTGGCTTTATCGTAGCTGGCCTTGAAGATGTAGAATATGCCGAGCCGCTCGCAGGTTTTCTTGAGCGCCGATGCGACCGACAGGCAGAGTTCCTCGCTTTCGATCACACACGGCCCGGCGATCAGTATCAGCCGGTTCCGGGCGTTTACGCGTTTCCAAATGGCAAGGTCATTAAGCACGCGAAGGTATTAGCAGTGACTGCGGGGAAAGTAAATGCCGCCACTCAGATTACCGTCCCGTGGGGGATTACCCCGTTCTTGGGAATGATGACAATGCCGTCCCGGATGTAGTAGTGGGGATGGTCCACCTTGTCGGGTTTGCCGGCCGGCGAGATGGTCACGTTGTTGCCGACGCGCGCGTTCTTGTCCACGATCGTGTTCTCGATGTGGCAGTTGGAGCCGATGCCGATCCGGGGCTCGCCCGACTCCTCGTGCTCGACGATGGAATCCAGCGACTCGTAGTAGTCGCTTCCAAGCAGGATCACCCGGTTCAGTTCGGTGGCCACCCCCACAATACTGCGTAAGCCGATGATGCTGTGCGTGATGGTGGCCCGGTTGAGAATACAGCCGTCTGAAATCACCGCGTGGTCAATCTGGGCGCCGTTGATCTTCGATGCCGGCAGGAACCGCGGCCGGCTGAAAATCGGGGAGGACATGTCAAAGAAGTTGAAGCGCGGCAGCTCGTTCGTTACGTCCAGGTTCGCCTCGAAGAACGCCCGGATCGTCCCGATGTCCTCCCAGTAGCCCTGGAACACATAGGAGAACACCTTGAGGTGGTTAATCGCGTTCGGGATCACATCCTTCCCGAAATCGGTCAACGTGTTGTCCAGCATCCTGCGGATGATGTCGCGGTTGAAGACATAGATGCCCATCGAGGCCAGGAACAGCTCCTCCTCCCCGGCGATCCCGAGCTGGGAGTACCATTCCTGCGGCAGCCGCAACGAATCCAGCACCGCCGGATCCTTCGGCTTCTCCACGAACCGCACGATCCGGCGGTCCGCGTCCGTCTGCATGATCCCCAGCGACTTCGCCTCCTCCCGGCCCATCGGAATGGTCGCGACGGTGATGTCGGCCCCCGATTCGACATGGGCCCCGATGACCTGCCGGAAGTCCATCCGGTAGAGCTGGTCGCCGCTCAGGATCAGCAGGTAGTCCCATTCATGGTTCAGGAAGTGGATCATGTTCTTGCGCACCGCATCGGCGGTGCCCTGGTACCACGAGGTGTCCGCGTAGGTCTGCTCCGCCGCGAGCAGCTCGACAAACCCGCCTGAAAAATGGTCGAACTTGTAGGACTGCGAGATGTGCCGGTGCAGCGAGGCGGAGTTGAACTGGGTCAGGAGGTAGATCCTTCGCAGCCGCGAGTTGATGCAGTTCGATATGGGGATATCCACCAGGCGATATTTCCCCGCCAGCGGCACGGCAGGCTTGGCCCGCTCCTTGGTGAGCGGAAACAACCGCGTCCCCTGGCCTCCGCCCATAATGACGGAGAGCACATTGCTCGTGTTGGCATCCTGTCGGCTGGTGTATGACATAGCAAAGTCTTTGTATTTCGTCTCGGAACCCTGCACTACCTATAGCCTTTTTGGCCGGGGAAGGGCAAGCACGATTGAAGTTTGCAGACCAACAAACCGGCGGGGATCCGGTCACCGTCCCCGGCTGTGCCCCAGCGGGTGAGATCGGCAGGAAGTCTGTGGCGCGCTGGAAGCTGATATCAGCGGACTGGAGCCGTTGCCGTGCGCAGTTCCGCGAGGGAGATTTCGATGATCAGATCCTCCGCAATCTTCTCGAGCTGCCGACGGATCTGGGACGCGTCGCAGGAGTCGGGAATGCTGAGGGTGGCGCGGGCCTTGAAGAGCGTTTCGCCCGACATGGCGGCGCTTGAGCATTCAGTATGCAGCTCCTCGACATTGACTCCGAAGCTGGCGAGCGCATGCGAGATCTGACGCACAATCCCCGGCCGATCCTGTCCCACGATTTCCAGCACGCTCAGCCGGGCTGACGGCGGAGCTGCCTTCGGCTCGTCGGGATGGACTACCACGGTGAGCCCGCGCGATTGCAGCTTTTGCAATGCCGCGGCGAGCTGCGGCTCCTTATCCTCCGGCACCTCCACGCGCAGGATGCCGGCGAAATGGCCGCCCAGCCGCGACATGCGGCTCTCCAGCCAATTGCCGCCGTGTTCCGTCACAAGTCCGGCAACAGAATCCCCCAGGCCCGTCCGGTCCGGGCCGACCACCGTCATTACAAGCATGCGTTGCATCCGTCACCTCCTACGCTGAGCTCGGCTTTATGGCAAGCCAATCCGTATCGGCTGCCTTAGTCCCCGGCTTTCGGCTTTGCGTCATAAACGCGCACATAATCCACCAGGAAGAGGTCCGGCAGGCTGGCCTTCTGGATCTCGCCACCCCAGGTTCCGATCTCTTCGGTGATCTTGACGAACTCCGGCACCTGCGACACGCCGCCCGCCGAGGTTCGCCAGGTTTCCTTTCCATCCACGTAAAAGACGTATTGGTCCGGGAGCCACAGCAGCCCGAATGTGTGCCATCCCTCCATCACCCCGGCCCGGGCGAATTTGTTCCCCGCGGACTTGTGATCCTTCCCGTAGCCGTCCCAGTGCAGGTTCGAGGTTAGCCGTCCGTCCCGCCAGGGCACTTCGATGATATCAATCTCGGTGCCATCCCGGCCGTCGTTGCCGACCATGTTGACGCCGTCGCACATAAGCCAGAAGGCAGGCCAGTGCCCCGGCTCCTTCGGCAGCTTGCAGCGGGTGACGTAGTATCCGAAGGCGTGCTCGAACTTCTCCCTCGTGTTGACCGCGCCGCAGGTAAAGCGGCTGCCGTCCTTTCGCGTGCGCAGCACCAGGTTTCCCTTGCCGTCCAGGTAAGCGTCATTCTGGATCCAATAGCCGTCGCGCCGTTTCCAGTCTCCAAGCCGGTTCCATTTGGACTCATCAAGCCGGGCACCCGAGAATTCGTCCTGCCAGGCCAGCTCCCACTGCTTGCCGGGGGGTGGCGGCGGCAGGAACTCCCTTCCGGCTTGCGTGCGGAGGGAGCCGCAGCCAGCCGTGGTGGCGATTAATGCAGCGAGGAGAATCAATTTGGACATGACAGCAGATTATCTCGTGCGGTTTCGCCAGCCAGAGGTCTGCTGGCAAGCGTGGCTTCGCATGGCAGCCAGCCTTGATCGGGGTCAGGCTTTTACCAGGAGCGAATCCAGAGTGCGCTGGAATATCTCCTCGGCCGAGCCTTCTGCCGGGATGGAAACCAGCAGATTGCGGCGCCGGTAGAAGTCCGCCAGCGGTGCGGTGCTCCTTTCATAAGCCTCCATGCGCACGCGGATGGATTCCGGGCGGTCATCCTCACGCTGGTAGAGCTTGCCGTTGCAATGGTCGCAAACTTCCGGTGTTTTGGGGGGGCGCGCCGCGATGTGGAACACCGCCTTGCAGTCGGCACAGGTGCGGCGCCCGCTCAGCCGCGCCACGACTTGCTCGATCGGCAGGTCGTAGCTCAACACGGCGTCGAGCTGAAGATCTTCGGCCTCAAGGAGATTGTTCAGCGCCTCGGCCTGGGCGACGGTGCGTGGAAACCCGTCGAGCAGGAACCCGCCCTCGCAATGGAGGCAGCCTATTCGCTCGGTCACCAGCGCGAGCACCGTCTCATCGGGCACCAGGTCGCCCCGTCGCATGTATTCGAGCGCCGCCGTCAGAGCCGGGGTGCGTTGGCATGGCTCCAGCGCCTTGGCCGCGCGAAAGATATCGCCTGTGGAAAGATGGCATGTCCCCAGGTTATCGCACAGCATCTCCGCCTGGGTGCCTTTGCCGACCCCGGGTGCGCCGAGCAGCACCAGGCGCAGGGGAGTTTTGTTCTTATGGGGCGGAAGGTTGCACTGCGCGCTTCCGCCTGCCAACCAGGCTTTTCGATCTCGCTTTGTTTCCATTAATGTTGGGATTAGATTTAGCAGACAGTATCTGGGAACGCCACTGAATTTTTAATAATCATTCACTGGCCCCCCCAGCAGTCTGTTTCCGAACTGCTCCTTTGCAGGCTCGGGACAAATGCAGGGGGGGGCAACCCGCGAATTGGCGATCATTGCCCCTCTTTTGACATCAAACTCAGCGGCGCCCGACCCGATGAGCGGGGACGGCATGGCCGCGCCCGGAGCGGGTGGCTCCGTAGTAGCGGCCGCCGCCATAGCCGGCATTGATCGTATATACGCTGCTGGGGTAGCCGTATGATCCGCCAGAATAGAGGGAAGGGTAACGGTAATAGCTCCAGCCGGATGGCCCGTAGGGAATAATGTAAAGCGTCGAGGCAGAAACCGGGTCCGGCTCAGGTTGCACATAGACGGGAGCAGGCTGGACAACGATCGGTTGCGGCTGCGCATAAACCAGCCCGGCTTGACCGGAGTTCGGCTCGGGGTTCCCTGCCGCCGCCGCCATGGCGGCGGCCGCGGTCGCCTGGGCCTGCAGCGCGCTTTGATTTGCGGCGTCCGCCGGTACGGTCTTGCGCTGGTCCAGCATCGTGTTGATGACCTTGTCGGACACCCCCTCATTGCGGAGATAGACAATGTCCTTGGCGCTCAGGCTGTAGATCGTTCCCGAGTTCTGAATATAGTTCAGCGTAACGTCATCGCTGATCTGCGCCCGGCTCAGTTTCAGCACATCGTCAACGCCGTAGGGCAGCTTGGAGGGAGCTGCGCTGGGGGGTGACGCTGCGGTTGCAGTTTCAGGCGAGTCGTTGGTTTGTGCGGCGGCGATCATTGCTGCCAGGGAAACCGCGCCGACCCCCAAGAACAATTTAATTCCAGATGCCTGCGTTTTCATAACACATCGCGTTTCAGTTCCACGTTACCCTCGGTGGAAAAGCTCGGACAGTCAAGCCCCGGACACCCCCTGGTGCCGGGTTGAACCCGCCCCATTGCCACCGCCGGTAGTTCGACGGGACTTGCGGGATCGGTATTCGATCTGCCCGGAGGCCGCTCAACGCCCATGGAGTTGGATGAGTTTGGCTTGTCAAGAGTCAGCCGATTCTCTATCAGTGTGACGCGCGCTTCGGCCGCTATCCACTAAAAGATGAAGATCAAAGTAGCACAATTCGGTCTTGGCCCCATCGGGCTGGAGACGTTGAAACTCGCCGCGACCAAGCCGTGGGCAGAAATCGTGGGCGGCATTGACATTGACCCGGCAAAGATCGGGCAGGACTTGGGTGATCTCACCGGCGAAAAAGCCCTGCGCCGACGCCTGGTCTACGGATCGCTGGAAGAACTGGTCGCCTGCGCCAAACCGGACATCATCTTCCACACCGCCGTTTCCAGGTTCAGGGACGCCTTCGGGCAGATCGAACCCATGGCCCGCCTCGGAATCAGCGTGGTCTCTTCCTGCGAAGAGCTGCTCTATCCCCGGTTGCGCGAGCCCGGCCTGGCTGCGAAATTGGATGCAATATGCAAGCGCTCCGGCTCCCGCGTCGTCGGCACCGGCGTGAATCCCGGGTTCGTGATGGACGTGCTGCCCGTCTGTTTGACCGGCGTCAGCCGCGAAGTCCGTGCCGTCCATGTGCAGCGGGTCGTTAATGCCTCGACCCGGCGCGCGCCGCTGCAAAGAAAGATCGGCAGCGGTTGGCCCCCCGCAAGGTTCCGTCGCCTGTTCAAGGAAGGCCGGGCCGGCCATGCCGGGCTCAAGGAATCCCTTGCTCTTATCGCTCACTGCCTGGGCTGGAAAGCAACCGATATCGTCGAGACCGGCAAGCCCGTCGTGGCGGACCACGACATCCGCACCCGGCACCTGGAAGTGAAAAAGGGACAGACCTGCGGCCTCCACCAGCGCGCCGAGGCGAAGGTGGGTGGCAAGGTTCGACTGACGCTCGACCTTAAGATGTATCTTGATGCCCCAAACCCCCATGACGCCGTCCAAATCGAAGGGGAACCGCCTCTTGACGTCATCATCAACGGGGGCGTCGCAGGCGATCAGGCCACCGTCGCGGCGCTCGTTAATGCTGCCCGCAACCTCCTCCGTGCCCCGGCAGGAGTGATCCTCATGACCGATCTGCCGGTGCCGCGCATCGGGTAAAACGCCAAAACCTCAACGCTTACTGCAAAAAAGCACGCGTTCACTGCAATATGGGTGACTTGTGATTCTGCGGTGTGGTAGTCTGCGCACGAGGCAGTAGTCATGGCCTTTCACCGGTTGGTTGCTCTCCGGTGGTTGGGCGCAGTCCTACAGGACTGCGCCCTTTTTGTAGCCCAACTTTCAATTGCCTGGCCCATCATCCGCCGCTAAGGTATCCCTGTGGCACAGAGATCGGCACAAGGCCTCCTTTGTGATCGTAAGTAACAGCATAAGTCGTTGGTAGTCAACGGTTGCCGGTGTGGCGAAATGGCAGACGCACAGGACTTAAAATCCTGGGGCCTTCAAAAGCCGTGTGGGTTCAAGTCCCACCACCGGCACCACCTCAACTTCACCCTGTAGAATCAAGGGGTTCGCGCATCTTCTCTTGGCGGGGAGGTGTGTGGCATAACGGTATCGGGTAACGTGCATGCATCTCAGGTGCCTTTTTACGCCATTTGTTACTGTTGGAGGGTCCCCATCATGCGGCTGCCTCGTTCGATCGCGGGTAATGGCAACGGCGGGCCTGCTACACGGCTTCGGAGACCGCTTGGCTGCTTGTCGGCGGGGGTTGATGTGGTTCTTGACATTAATTCACCTGCGTGATTGGCTATAAATCAGCCAACAAGAGTTATGAAGGCCTCCGTAAGACCGATTTCCGGGCGAGGCATGCCCGATGCCTCGTTGTGTTTGCAGATGATGTTGCCACCGCTTCCGGGGGTGTGGGAGGTGGGGTTGGCGATCCTAATGGCCTTAACCACGCCTGTGTTGGCGCAATGGGTGACCGTGGATTCCACTTTCCCGGCTGGCAGCGGACCCAACGCGTGGGTTCGCACGCTGGCGGCCCAAGCCGACGGACGGGTTCTCATGGGTGGAACGTTTACGAATGTGAGCGGGTCGCCACACCGGTATATCGCGCGCGTTGGCACCAATGGGGTTATTGATGAGGGCTTTGTCACGCAGGTAAGTTCCGAGCCGACCCACATCCAGGCGCTGATGGACGGGCGAATCCTGATTGCAGGGCCGTTCTCGAATGTCAATGGTGTGGCATGCCCGGGCCTGGCCCGGCTGCAACCCGATGGCGGGTTGGACGGTGGGTTTATTCCGCCAAGCGGGTTGAGTGCGTCTGGTTCGGTTACCGGGCTGGCGGCGTCCAATGGCACGGTGTGGGTGACCGGCACGTTTACAAACCTGGGTGGGCTGCCCCGTAATCGGGTGGCGCGATTATTGTCCCGCGGAGCGGTGGATCCGTCTTTCCAGTCCCCCTTTGGCGCCACGGACACGGTTGCCGTGGTGGCCGTCCAACCCGATGGCAAGCCGCTGCTGTCCGGAGCCTTCTCCAACCTCGCCGGGGTGGCGGTGACTAACCTGGTCCGGCTGAATCCCGATGGTTCGGTTGATCCTTCATTCCGGTCCGGGCTGGTAGCCGGGGAACGCGTGATACGTGGGCTGCTGATGCCGGATGGGCGATTAGTGGCAGCCGTGGCCGGCTATGCGGATTACGGTATGGCCAACACGTCGCCGCGCCTTGTACGGTTCAACTCCGACGGCTCGCTCGATCCCGCCTTCAATGTGTCCCTCGAATCGCCCGGCTTTCCCTATAACAGCACGGTTTACGCGCTGGCGTTGCAGCCGGACGGAAAGATTCTCCTGAGCGGCACCTTTCTCCGGGTGAACGGTGTTTCGCGAGGGAAGCTGGCCCGGCTTGGGCTGGACGGCGTGTTGGACTTCTGTTTTGACGTGGCGATGGGTGGCGAGTGGGCGCCGATGGCCGTGGCACCAATGCCGGACGGAAACGTCGTGGTTGGCGGCTCGTTCAGCGGTTTGCAGGGGCAATCTCATCCGTACCTGCTGCGGCTGCTGCGGCCCGCAGGCTGTGACCCCGGAGTCATCGAAATGGCTGTGCCCGTGCTGCAATTCCGGGAGGATGCGCTACGGGCCGTTATTCCGGTGGTGCGTCACGGCGGGGCGGACCTCGAACAGAGCATCACCTTCGCCACGCGCGACGGTTCGGCCCAGGCCG
>JAPLUA010000274.1 GCA_026397855.1 Verrucomicrobiota bacterium
ATTTCGTCGGTGGCCATCAGGCAATCGCTGTAGCCCAGCAGCACGTCATAGATGCGGACGATGTCGTTGTTGCGCAGCTCGGTGTCGTCGAACTTGAAGTTGCCGACGCGCACGGGGTAGTTGAGCGCGAAGTGCATGTCGTGGTAGAGGTTCGCGCCAGTGGCGACGATCCAATCCACGAAGCCGGCCTTGATGAGGGGCACGATGCTCGAGCAGCCCATGCCGGCGGGCGTGAGCGCGCCCGAGAGGCTCATGCCGATGGTGACATCGGATGCCAGCATCTTCTGCGAGAAAAGCTGGCAGGCTTCCTTCAGCCGCGCCCCGTTGTAGGCGAGGAAGGTCGCATCCACGAGGTCGGCCAGCTTTTCCTTGCCGGAGATGTTCTTCGGCTGGATGCGTTTGCCGGACATGAATTTGTCCCGGTGCGGGCAGGCTTTCTTCTTCAGCCAATCCGGCATTTCGGACAGGTCTTTGCGGTAACGGCTCTTTGCGTTGTCTGTGCTCATAAATCAGTATTCGAAGACAGTAATAGGAGGAAATAATACGCGCGAATGGCCAGAAGCCAATCTCTAAGTTAATCCGTCGCGCCCAGGCGCTTCTGGAGTTCCTCGAGGGAAACGCCCTTGGTTTCCGGGAGGTACTTCAGCACCAGCACGAACTGGAGCACCATCATCAGGGCGAAGAAACCGAAGGCGTATGCGCCGGACTTCGCCGCCACCACCGGGAACGACCAGCTCACCCCGAGGCAGAGCACCCAGACCAGGGAGCAGACCACGGCCGATCCGGAGGCGCGCACGGCGTTGGGAAGCAGCTCGTTGATGATCACCCAGACCACTGCGCCCTGGGAATAGGCGTGCGACCCAACCACCCCCATCATGGCCGCGATCACGATCCAGCCCTGGGCATGGGTGGCGAACACCCAGGCTGCCAGGATATGCGACATGACGAAGGTGACGGAGCCGACCAGCAGCAGCGCCTTGCGCCCGACACGGTCAATGAGCGCCATCGCCACGATCGTCATCACGAGATTGGTGAAGCCGACAATGACCGATTGCTTCAATGCGCTGGTATTGTCCGCGCCTGCCATGCGGAAGATATCGGCGGTGTAGTAGATTACAGCGTTGATGCCGTCGAGCTGGTTGAACGCGGCGATCATGCACGCGAGCAGCAGGGGTTTGAGATACTTGCGCTGGAAGAGACGCTGATGCTGACCGCCCATCTCGGCTTTGAGCGACTCCTCGATCTCGCCCGCTTCCCGGGCCGGACTTTCATGCCCGAAGCGGGCCAGCACCGCCTCGGCCTGCGACCGGCGTCCCTGCTTGACCAGCCAGCGCGGGCTTTCCGGAATCATCAGCACCGTCAGCAGAAATGCCACCGCCGGGGCGGTCATGACGCCAAACATCCAGCGCCAGGTGGTGGGGGCGTCCGCGCCCAGCACCCTCGCCACGAGGTAGTTCGAGAAATAGGCTGCCAGGATGCCGATCACGATGTTTAACTGGCTGACCGCCACCAGGATTCCGCGCCGCTTGGCGGGAGCGATTTCGGTGATATACATCGGGCAGACCACGGAGGCCCCGCCCACCGCCACACCGCCCAGCCAGCGGAAGAAAAGCAGCGCATACCAGTTCCAGGCCAGGGCACAGCCGACGGCGGAAATGACGAACAGCACGGCCAGCATAGCCAATACCGGGCGCCGGCCCCACCAGTCCGCCGGCCGGCCCACTAGCAACGCCCCCACCATGGTCCCGAGCAGCGCGCTGGATACGGTGAACCCGAGCAGGTTGTCATTGAGCGCATACACCTGCCGCAACGCCTCGGTGGTGCCGGAAATGACGGCAGTATCGAAGCCGAACAGCAGGGAGCCGAGCGCCGCGACGATGGCGCTGATCAGGAGAATGCCGCCGCCGCCGCCGGCAGAGCCGGTCGTTGTTTGGGGTTCAGTTGAAAGGGGTGTGTGCATAATCAGGGTTGACGTTGACTGGCATCGGATCGCGATTCTACCGGGTGGAGCCAAACGATCAAACACTTACTGAGGAGTCCCCGGCATGCACTACACCCGGAACTGGAGAAGCTTCTCCCTCTCCCCTGCAGCAGGGGAGAGGGCCGGGGAGAGGGGCCCCCAGTGCCGTCTATGCCGCGGTCTTATCAGTATGCGCCCGGGGGTCAGGGTTTCCTGCCGGGCTCTTGTGCCCACGAATGAGCTTTTTGGTCTTTCGCCAGCCGGTTGCATCTGTTAGATGTCTGCTGCTCACGCGAAACAACCAGCAGATGAAACGGAAGCGAAATGGTCAGTCCGCTCAGGAAGCGAGCCTCCGTTCCCCGGCCCGGCTTTGGCACCCCGATGTGCCGGGCCCGTTGTGGAATGGCAGGCGGCGTGTGAGTGCCGGGCAGATCCGCGCCTATTGCCGCGTGGTCGCCCGCGAGTTCCAGCCGCGCAAGATCATTCTTTTCGGCTCCTACGCCACCGGTTCGGCCACGCCGGATTCGGATGTGGACCTGGTCGTGGTAATGCCCTTCCAGGGTTCGGCGACGGAGCAGGTGGTGGAAATCCGCGGCCGGGTGGAGGCGCCGTTCCCCATGGACCTCCTTGTCTGGCAGCCGGCTCAGCAACGCAAGACTGACAGTTTCACGCGGGGCATTCTGACGGAAGGAAAGGTAATGTATGAAGCCGGCGACGCGTGAATGGGTGCGCTGCGCCGAAGAGGACTTCGATGTGGCCGGCACCTTGCTGCGCCGTCGGACCAAGACGGCTGCCAACACCATCGGCTTCCATTGTCAGCAATGTTTGGAGAAGTACCTGAAAGCGCGCCTGGAAGAGATGGGTATGAATGTGCCGAGAACCCACGATCTGGTGGCATTACTGCAGTTGCTTTTGCCGGCTGAGCCCCTGTGGGCCTCCTTTGCGCCGGCACTACGCCGGTTAAACGATTACGCCGTGAAGTTCCGTTATCCCGGCCACACCGCCACCCGGGCAGATGCAATTCAGGCGCTGAAGGCTTGCCGCTCCGTCCGCGCGGACATCCGTTTGAGCCTTGGCTTGCCGCGCCGGTGACCGAACACATCTCCAGTTCCGGGTGTAGTGCATGCCGGGGACTCCTCAATAAGCCTTTCCCCGGCCAGCATAGCGAACAAACTGACGATAGGTGGGGCCGATATTGGTGCCGGGGCGTGTCCTCAATACTGCCGCTTCCCAGGCACCAGCTTGGCGCGGTGGTTCTCCAGTTCCTGCTTAATGTCGGCAATGACCTCCGGGTGTTCGGCGGCGATATTGAAGCGTTCGCCCGGGTCGTTTGGCAGGTGGAACAGCAGCGGCGGATCGTGCTTCTCGGGCGGTTCCTTGCTGTAACCGGCGAACGTGGTGAAGTGGGCTTTGTAAGGGCCCTTGCGGATGGCATACACTTCGTCGCCGTTGTAATAGATCATCAGGTTGCGCTGGCCCGGGCCTTTGCCGAGCAGCATCGGGGTCATGTCCACGCCATCAATGATGCGATCGGAAGGGATGGGGGCCTTGCCCAGCGTCAGGCAGGTGCTGAGAAGGTCCAGGGAGGAGGCCATCTCGCGATTGACCGAGCCCGCTTTGACATGGCCCGGCCACCAGGCGATGCCCGGTTCGCGCATGCCCCCTTCCCAGGTGCTGCCTTTGCCTCCCTGCAGGAGCCCCGCGCAACCGCCGACCTGGTCTTTCACCAGCCACGGCCCGTTGTCGCTTGTGAAGAAGACCAGCGTATTCTTGTCCAGGCCCTGCTTCCGCAGCGTATCGAGCACCTGGCCGACGCTCCAGTCCAGTTCCTCCACCACATCCCCATACAACCCGCGCGGGCTCGTCTTCTGGAACTGCTTGGAGGCGAAGAGCGGGACGTGCGGGTAGGTGTGGGCGAAGTAGAGGAAGAACGGCTTCTTCCGGTTCTGCTCGATGAAGCGCACGGCTTCCTCGGTGTAGCGCTTGGTCAGGGTGCTGAGATCGGTCGGCTGTTCGAGGGGTTGGTCATTGCGCATCAGCGTGCAATTCCACCACTCAGGCTTGGGGTCCAGGTTGCCCGAAGAACCCTTGGGAATCCCGCGCGTGGGCTCCATGTCGTTGGACCAGCGCAAGCCGTAGAAGTTGTCGAAGCCATGGCTGGTGGGGAGGTTCTGCGGGTAGTGTCCCAGGTGCCATTTGCCGATCGCCTGGGTTGCATAGCCCTTCCCCTTGAGGGCGCGCGCAATGGTGATTTCCTCCGGCGGCAAACCGCCCGGCGAATTCCTTGTCTGCACCCGGTGCTGCAGGTCGCCCGACATCCCGCTGCGAATCGGCAACCGCCCCGTGAGCAGCGCCGCGCGGCTGGGGGTGCAGACGGTGGCGGCAACGTAGAAGTCGGTGAACCGCATTCCCTCGGCGGCCATGCGGTCAAGGTTGGGGGTCCGGATACTCGGATGCCCGTAGCAGCCCAGGTCGCCATAGCCCAGGTCGTCCGCCAGGATGATGACAATGTTGGGCGACTTCTCAGCCCGCGCAACAGCCGGAGCAGTAGCGACGAGTGCAACGAAGGCAACGGGGAGTAAACTTAAGATGTATTTGCGCATATTCGTTTAAGCAGATCTCACCTATTACCCCAGCCAGCCCACCTGGCGCGAGGAGAATCAGCGCCTTGCTTGAGGCCTGCTGCCTCCACAGCATCGCCCTGGTCTGCGCTGTGCTTCTCGAAATGCGGCTGAGAGCGCGCGCCTTTTTGCAGGGGGGGCATTAAGCGGAGATTGATCGCATTTGGCAAACCGCTCCACCCCGCATCCGCATCTCCTTTGCCGCTGGTTTTTGTCATAGTTCAAGCCGAGGGATGCCAGAACCACGCGTGCGGAGGTCGAACCTGCCCGTTTCCATGCAAGACCCGGGACACCCGGCAAGCGTTCTGGCATCCTATCCGGGTGCAGGGCATTGGAGCCGTTTGTAACATTCCTAGGCTGCGCCCCCCAGCGTGACAATGTAACAAACGACTCCAAGGCCCGCCCCGCTGCCCCCGATGGCGTGCCTCCCCGGCGCTCCAAGCCTGTTCCAACGGTAGTACTACGGTAGCGCTACGGTATTGCCCCCGTAGCGGCCCCATGTTGATCTGATCAACATGGGGCCGCTACGGCACTACCGTTGGAACACGCTTGCGGTACCCTTCCAATGCCGCTGGGCCCGGATTTGTGACGTAACAAGGCGGCAGCCGGGAGTTGGAGGGATTCCCTGCGGAACACGGGTGGACAGAGTTGTGCGGACCGAAACGGGGGGTGGGGAGAAGGCCTGGAATGCCCCGCAATCGCGCCTGGAGCCCGGTAGAGGGCCTCGAGGGGACCGGTTGGTATGTGGGGACCCCTGGAATGTAACAAATCGCTCTAATGCCCGTTATCCGGTGTGACGTAACAAAGGCATTGGAGCTCCGGTGGGGCTCGCGGTGGTCTTGTCAGGGTTTGCGTGCCATTAAAATATCGCTCCTGCGGCATTGGACTGACGTCCGCGGCTACGGTGCTTGGACACCTGCCCAAGCGGATGCAACAAGGAGAAGCGGCTACTCGGCTTTGCCCGCAGGAACGGAGTTTGTGCCCCGACCTTTCCCGGTTAGCCGGGCCTGAAGCGCCGGATAGGGCCGGCCGGGAATCAGTCTGCTGCCGTCGGAGAATCCTTCGGGCCGGCTGGCGAGTTCGGCAACCATCTTCGCGCGCCATTGCTCCACCACAGCGCGCTGGGAGTTTACTTTCGTCAGGTCATGCTCTTCGCGCGGATCGTTGGCCAGGTCGAACAGATGCTCCGTTCCGTCCGCAGGCCGCCAGATATACTTGAAATGGCCGTCGGTGAGGGCGTGGAAAGCCTGCTGCTTGCCGTAACACGGCGCGTGCTCAAAATGCAAAGTCTCGCGGACCCCTGGCTTCATCCCGCGGAGCACGGGCACCAGGCTGACCCCGTCCATCGGCTTGGGGCACTTCGCACCAGCGAGGTCCAGCAGGGTGGGCATGACATCCTCCAGGCAGACCGGCTGCATCGAACGCAGGCCCGTCTTGAAACCCAACTCCGGCGCCCCGGCCACGAGGAACGGGATATTGGCGGAGCCCTCGAACGGCTCGCACTTCCGGAAGAAACCGTGGTCCCCGAGCATCTCGCCGTGGTCCGAGGTGACCCATATAACCCACGGCCGCCCGGCTTTTCGGCTCCGCTCCTTGAACTCGGCCACGAGGGGCACGATCTGCTCGTCCAGTTGCTGGATGAGGCCGAAGTAGCCGGCCTCGGTGACACGCAGCGTCTCGCCTTCCAGCAGCACGCGATGCCCGGGCTTATCGCCTGCGGGCGACAGCGCCTGCCAATCCACCCAGTCGCCGTGGGCCGGGGTGGGCAGCTTTTGCGCCATGTAAGCGTCGAAGTAGCGCCTGGGCGGGAAGAGCGGTGGGTGGGGAGAGTAGAATGAAGTCGTCAAAAACACCGGTTGCCCGGCCGGCGCCTCCTTCAGCGCTTTGCGAGCCTGGCTGACGATCCAGACGTTGGGATGCAGATCTTCCGCCAGCGGCCACGGCTTGCCGCCCCAGCCGTTGTTGGACAGGCCCAATTTGGCGACCAGGCTCCGGATGCCGCCCGTCTCGGGGGCCGCCTGCTTCAGGAACCGGTCATACTCGTCATCGTCCTGGTGGGTCGAGCCGCGAATCTCCTTCTGGTAGCCGTAGGGTTCGTCCTTGGGCGTCTGGTGCATCCATCGTCCGACCAGGAGGGTCTTGTAGCCGGCGTCGCCCAGCAGTTTGGGCAGGGTGGGATGGGTGATGGGGGTGGCCGCGTAACCGACCACGCCGGTGGTTGCCGGAAACAGGCCCGTGAGCAGCGCGTGCCGCGCCGGGATGCACGACGGTACGGTCGAGTAGGCCCGCCGGAAGAGCGCCCCCTCCTGCGCCAGTTTGTCCAACTGCGGTGTGCGCACCGCCGGATGCCCGAGCAAGGACAGGCAGTCCCCGCGCATCTCGTCCGGCATCAGGAATAAAATGTCAGGCCTGGGCGACTCCGCCCGGGTGGCCTGCCTGCCCAAAACAGACAAACCCGCAATCAGGATCAGCACCGGCATTATTCGGAGGCGCCGTAGGATCGTTATCTGTGGCTTCATGGGCACGCAAAGTAGCAGACGGATTCTGGTCCCGTGAGGTTAAATCTTTCCAGCGGTCAGCCATAGCCATTGAACCCGGATCCTGGGGGCTCTCGATTCTCGGGGGCCAAATCCGTGCAGAGCTTGAATCGCGGCCAGGTCTTCCTTAACTTGCGTGCCATGCTGCGACTCGAAGACCTTGCCGGATTGCTTGAGCAACACCGCGCCGCCGCCCAGGCTCGCGTCAAGGAATTCTCCATCGGCGGCAGGGAGTTTGCCTTTAATACCGGGCCCGCAATCATGGGGGTAGTCAATCTCTCCCCGGACTCCTGGTATCGCGAGAGCGTTTGCCTCACGGTCGAGAGCGCGGTTCGCCGGGGCATCGTTTTGCACGGGCAAGGCGCCGGGATTATTGATGTGGGCGCCGAATCCACCCTGGCCGGGGCGGCGCGTGTGGGCGAAGCCGAACAAAACAGCAAGCTGCTGCCCGTCGTCCGGGGATTGCGGGAAGCAGGCGTGCCCGTCTCGGTGGAAACCTACCAGCCGGCTGTCACGCGCGCCTGCCTCGAAGCCGGGGCCAACGTGCTGAACCTCACCGGGAGCGACCACAGCGACGAGATCTTCCGGATGGTTGCGGCGCACGACGCGGCGGTGATTATCTGCTTTGTGCAGGGCCGGAACGCGCGCGAGGTGGGCGATTTCAGTTTCTCCGCGGATTCGGTGGCCCTGATGCGGGATTACTTTGCGCGCCAGATCGAAGCGGCGGCCCGGAACGGCGTCGGGAAGATCTTCATTGATCCCGGGCTGGGGTTCTATTACCGCAACCTCCAGGACAGCGCGGTGCGGGTTCGCCACCAGATGGAGGTGTTCCTGAACACGTTCCGGTTGCGCGCGCTCGGCTTCCCGATTTGCCATGCGATGCCTCATGCGTTCGAGTATTTCGGCGAGGAAGTGCGTTGCGCCGAACCGTTTTTCGCCCTGCTGGCCGCGCTGGGCAAGACAGACCTTTTTCGCACCCATGAAGTCCCCCGCATCAAGGCGGTGCTGGATACGTTGGGGATTTATTAGCGGGTCAGCGGCCCGCAAGGAAGACGCCTTCCTGGCCGGACGCGGCAAGCCACTGGCCATGGACCTCGATCCCGTGCCGCCCGAGCATCGCGCGCACCAGTTCCGGGGTGTGGCGGTAGGAGAAAAAGAGGCGAATCCGTTCGCCGGGCCGAAACTCCAGGCAGTCATCATCCACGTGAATCGCGCGTGACCGGAGAAAACAGAAATAGGCCGCAACACGCTTGAGGCCGTTGCCGGCTGGGTCGTCCTCGACACAAAAACTGAGGTCGCCATCTCCCGACGCCACGCCCAGGTCGAGCAGGAAGGTCATTAGCCACTCGCGGGTCAGGGCATTGTCGTAGAGAGGCAGAATGCTCTGCACCCCGGTCGCGTAGTCGGCCCCCGGCGCAAGGTTGGCGCTGAAGAGCAGCAAATCCATCGGGCGCAGCAGTGCGGCCAGTTTGGGCATGATGACTTGCGGCTCGAAATTGGGGATCATGCCGAAGAAGGTGATGACCCGGGTTGCATTATCAACGGGCAAGGCCCCGAGCGCCGCCGGCAAATCGTCCATCGAGCCCAAATCGCAGACCAGCGGGGAGCAATGCTCCCACGGAATCACCGCCCCGGCCGCCTGCTGCGCCACCAGGACCATGGCGGTGCTGACATCCGACGGCGTATAGAACGCCGTCCTGTCCGCAGCCTGAAGCATCTTTAGGAGCCGGGTGTCCTTCTGCCCGCCGCCGCAGCCCAGGCCGATGACATGCACCCGGCGGGAGCGCAGGCGGGAAGCGGCTGCCGCGAAGCTGCGATCGTAGGCGGCGGCGCAGTCCGGATCCGTGCGCGAGGGGGAGAAAGCCTGGTGTAGCGCGAGCCATTGCCCGGTCTGCTTGACGCTGTCGTAATGAAACTTGTGGTTGACCTGCCGCGTTCGCAGCGATTCCAGCAAATCCCGGCGCACGTTTTGCGGAAACTGGCTGGCGTGAATGGTGACCCGGGCGAGCGGTGGCATCGGCTCACTTCCTGGTGTAATAGAGCTCCTCCAGGTTCCACGTGAGGCGGTATGGGCTGAGCGGGCTGGGGCGGAGGTTTCCCACGCCCGCGCGTATGGCCGAGCAGGCGGCGGGTGCGATGGTGTAGATCATCGGCAATTCCTCGGCGAGTATCGCCTGCACCTCGTCGAAGTCCTTCTTTCGCGCGGCGAAATCCAGCGTGCGCATCTGCGCGTCCATGAGCGCGTCTATGCGGGCCTCCCAGGGCGTCGAGGGCGTTTTCTGGAACGGAAACCACTGGTGCAGGTCTTCGCTGGACCGGAGCACGTTGATCTGGGAGGCCGGGTCGCCGCCGCCGCCGCCCAGGCCCATGAGCGCGCCTTCGTAGTCGAAGCTGTAGTTGATCTTCGTCACCAGCGTCCGGAAGTCCACGGGCACATGCATGGCCTTGAGGCCGAGCTTCCGGAGGTCGTCCTGGATCATGAGCGAGGCCCTTGCGCGCAGGGGGTTGCCGGTGTTGGAGTTGAACTCGATCTCAACGGGAACTCCTTCGGCGTCCACAACCACCCCGTCAGCCGGGCGAGCCTGCATCCCGGCCTCCGCCAGCAGCGTGCGGGCGCGGCCCGGATCGTAGCTGTAGCGGGGGATGCCGGGGTTGTTCCACCTGGGATTCTCGGCCGAGAGAAACCCGTAGATAGCCTGGGCGCGCCCGCCATAGGCCTCGCGCACGATGCGGTCGCGGTCAATGGCGCACGAGACCGCCTGGCGGAACTTCCGGCTGCGGAACCATTTCAGCTTCGCAGGGTTGACGATGGGTTTGCCGGCGGCGTCGGCGCCGGTGTTCTGGTTGAACCAGAGGAAATCACGCTCGGCGCCGGCGCCGAGGTCCACGATCTGGAAGCGCCCGCCCGCCGCGGCCTGCTGGAACTGCGCGAAGTTCTCGGGGCGCACGATTTCGAAGACGTCGCTCTTGCCTTCGAGGAACAGCCGGGCATCGCCCGCCGGGCCGCTGGCGACGGTGAACTGCACCTCGTCGAAGTAGGGCAGGCGGCGGCCCTGCCGGTCGGCCACCCAGTATTCCGGGTTGCGCTCGATCAAGGTGAACTGCCCGGGCCGGACCTCCTTCAGCCGATAGGGCCCGCACCCGACAATCCGATCCGGCGGGGTCTTGATGCCGTAGGCCATGGGAAACACTTTTCCTTTCACCGCATCCTCGAGGGTGTGCCGGGGCAGGATCGGCACGATGCCGAAGAACTCGATGAACGGCGCAAAGACATCGGGTGTGACGACCCGCACGGTGAGGTCGTCCAGGTTGGTGACCGCGAAGTTCCGGCCGCCGATGCGGAACAGCTCGAAGGTGAGCCGGTTCAGGTCGGGGTTGTACATGACGTCGTTCCAGGTGAAAACGACGTCGTCGGCCGTCAGCGGGTGGCCGTCGCTCCAGCGCACGCCCGGGCGGAGCTTGAAGGTCCATGTCTTCTGGTCCGGGGCGACCGACCAGGATTCGGCGAGGCCCGGGCCGGGCTCCTGCGTGGCCATGTTCACATTGACCAGCGAGGCGAAGAGGAGGCGGACGATGGCGTCCGAGGCGCCGTTGGTGGCAAAGAGCGGGTTGAAGGTGTTGGGGCTGGCGGAGCTGCCGATGACAAAGCGGCCGCCGGGCTGGCCGGGCTCGCATTTGGCGATGAGCGGCGAGGGAGGCAGGGGGTGCGCCCCTGGCTGGGAGCGGCCCGGCTTGCCGCAGCCGGCGAGCGCCAGGACGAGTCCGAGGAAAGCAAGGGGTGAACAGAACGGGGCCATCATCGTGATGACGTTCTTATAGCGGATAGGCTGGAGCGGGGCAAATCCGAAAACCGAAAACTGTGCGCATCCTCGATTTTTCGGAGCGCTTTGTCCCGGAGGGACGCTCCGGCCGAATCATTCCGGAGGGATGAGAGGGTGTCAAATCCTGGCGGTATTGGACAAGAATGTCCGTGCTCCTCTCGCCTTCTTACACGTCCCCGGAAACCGTGAGTTGCACCGCTAACGAGACTCAGGGATTCGCGCATTGCCTTGAGGCAGTTTCGCGTTATGCTGAGGCCATGAGCAAGGCCAAGAAACTACTGCACACGCGTTATCGAGTGGATGACCTGGAACGGACCGTCCGGTTCTACCGGGATGTGCTCGGTTTGGAGGAAGTGCGCCGGCATCAATCGCCGCGCGGGGCGGAGCTCGTATTCCTGAAGACGCCCGGCAGCGAGGAGTTGATCGAGCTGTGCTGCTTTCCCGCCAGCGGCCCGGTCCGGGTGCAGCCGGATCTGACGCACCTGGCTTTTGAGGTGGACAGCCTGGAGGAGTTCGGCCGGCATCTGGCCCGCCTGGGGATGAATTACTCGGACGGCCCACACCTGGGCGCGGACGGCGGCGGCATCGCCTTCATTGACGCGCCGGAAGGATACGAGATTGAGCTGATACAAGCCGGCCGGTCCCGCTCAAACGGCTGAGGCGCCAATGGGGGAAACCAGATCACAATTCCAATCCGGGCTTGAGGGGGGCGCTTCATGATCCTGCGCGCCCGCCAATTCACGTTCCATTTTCCGGGGCCGGCGCTCGTCATGGGCATCGTCAACGTGACCCCGGACTCGTTTTCCGACGGGGGGCAGTTCCTGGATCCGGACGCGGCGGTGGCGCACGCGCTGGAACTGGTCGAGCAGGGCGCCGGGATTCTGGATGTCGGGGGGGAATCCACGCGTCCGGGCGCGGTGCCGGTGGCGGAGGCGGATGAATTGCGCCGCGTGCTGCCGGTGATCGAGCGGCTGGCGGCGCGCGTGAACATTCCGATCTCCATTGATACCATCAAGCCCGGCGTCGCCCGCGCCGCGCTGGCGGCCGGGGCGAGCATTGTGAACGACGTGGCCGCCAATCGCCCGGGGGACGATCTGTGGCAGGCCGTGGCAGAGGCGCAGGCCGGCTACGTTTGCGTTCACATGCAGGGGACGCCGCAAACCATGCAGGCCAACCCGTTTTACGCCGACGTGGTGCGCGAGGTCGGCGATTTCTTCCGGGAACGACTCGGGCAATTGAACGATTGCGGAGTGAGCCGGGAACAAATTATATTGGATCCCGGGATCGGCTTTGGAAAGACGCCCGACCATAATCTGCGGTTGCTTGGGGGCGTGCGCGATTTTACAGCCCTGGGGTGTCCGTTGCTGCTGGGCGTCTCGCGCAAGTCCTTTATCGGAAGGCTGCTGGGCGCGGATGTGGCGGCTCGGCTGCCGGGCGCGCTGGCGTGCGCCTGCCAGGCGGTGGCGGCCGGCGCGCACATCATCCGCGCGCATGACGTCGCGGAGACCGTGCAGGCGATCCGGATGACTGAAGCCATCCTGGCAAAGCAAACAGTGTCATGTGGGAAATTGTAAAGACCGTCGGGCGTCCCGGCTCCGTGCTGGAGATCCTCATCCTTGCGGTGGGGATCTACTACGCCTTTCGATTCGTTCGCGGCACGCGCGGGGCGCCGGTGGTGACCGGCTTCCTGGTGGTGCTGCTCGCGCTCGTGCTGGTGAGCTTCCTGCTGCAACTGAGAGTGCTGCAATACCTCCTGGGAGGGTTCTCCGCGTTCTTCATCCTGGCGGTGCTGGTCATCTTCCAGCCCGAGCTGCGACGCATGCTCGCCGAGCTGGGAAACCTGCCCCTGTTCGCGACTACCCATGAGCAGCGCGAGAACATCGAGGTCATCATTCAAACCGTCGAGCGCCTGGCCGACGTGCGCATCGGCGCCCTCATCGCCATCGAGCAATCCATCCAGCTCCAGGAGGCCGTGGAATCGGGCCTCCCGGTTGATTGCGAGGCCACGCCCGAAATGCTGGAGACGATCTTCTTTCCCAACAACGCCATCCACGACGGCGGCGTGGTGATCAAAGGCGACCGCATCGCCTTCGCGGCCTGCATCTTCCCGCTGACCCAGCGCCAGGATCTGAACAAGTCCCTGGGCACGCGCCACCGCGCCGCCATCGGCTTGAGCGAGGAGACCGACGCGGTGGTGGTGGTGGTGTCCGAGGAGACCGGCTCGATTTCCTATGCCTACAAAGGCCAGCTCGTGCGGGGTATCACCCTCGAGGAGTTGCGGGCCTTCCTGACCTCGGTCCTGCTCAACCCGGTGCGCTCCCGGAACTGGATGGGCTGGCTGCGCAACTGGATATCCGGCCGCGCGAAGCCCGGTCCGGCGACTGCGGCCAAGGCGGATGCCGCGCCCATCCCAGCCATCAGCGAGGTCGGCAAATGATCAAGTTCCTGCGCCATGTGGTGGTGGATGATTTCCTGCTGAAGCTCTTCTCGCTGGCTTTGGCGCTCCTGTTCTGGCTGACCGTCTCCTTCGCCATCCGGCAGCGGGAAGGCTCCGCCCGCCCGTCCACGCCCCTGGCCACGGAAGTCCGCACCTTCTTCAACCTCCCGGTCGTGGTGATGTCCTCGGCGGCGGACGCGCGGCTCTTCAAGGTCAGCCCCGGCCAGGTCGAAATCACGGTCCAGGGCGAGTCCCGGATGCTTCAAAAGCTCCAGGGCAAGGACATCCGCGTGATGGTGGATGTGACCGGCATCGAGGGCACCCCGAGCCTTCGCAAGCGAATCGAAGTTTTCACCCCGGCAGGCGTCACCCACGTGGTCGTCATGCCGGAGGAAGTACAGGTAATTATTCCCGGCAAACCCATCGTCCGATGACAACCCCCAAGAGAATCTTTGGCACCGACGGCGTCCGCGGCACGGCCAATATTGAACCGGTCACCGCCGAGACGGCGCTCAAGCTCGGCCGCGCCGCCGGGCACGTGTTCAAGCGGCTCGAAACCCAGTCCCGGAGCCGGGGCCGGCACAGGATTGTGCTCGGCAAAGACACGCGCCTCTCGGGTTACATGCTCGAGAATGCCCTGTCCTCCGGCATCCTTTCCATGGGGGTGGACGTGCTGTTCATCGGCCCGCTCCCCACCCCCGGCGTCGCCTACGTCACCCGCAGCCTCCGCGCCGATGCCGGCATCGTCATCACCGCCTCCCACAACCCCTACGATGACAACGGCATCAAGTTCCTGCGCGCCGACGGATACAAGCTGGACGATAAGATCGAGCACCAGATCGAGAGCCTGGTCTTCAGCGGGGAGATCGAAACCATCCGCCCCACGGCGGACGAGGTTGGCAAGGCGGTGCGCATTGATGACGCGCTGGGTCGCTACATTGAATACGCCAAGGCCTCGTTCCCGCGCGGCATGACCCTTGAGGGCCTGCGCATCGTGGTGGACTGCGCCCACGGCGCCGCCTACAAATCCACCCCCTGCGTCCTGCGCGAACTGGGCGCCGAGGTGATCGTCTATGGCAACCAGCCCGACGGCAAGAACATCAACAAGGACTGCGGCTCGATGCATCCGTCGCTCATGTGCCAGAAGATCTGGGAGCACCGCGCGGACATCGGGATCGCCCACGACGGTGACGCCGATCGCGTGCTGCTGTGCGACGAGAAGGGGTCGCTGATTGACGGGGACGACATCATGGCCATCGCCGGCCTGGACATGCTGGCGCAGGGGACCCTGGCGAAGCAGACCCTGGTGAGCACGGTCATGAGCAACGCCGGCCTGGAGGTCGCCGTGACGGCGGCGGGCGGCAGCGTGGTGCGCACGGACGTGGGGGACAAGCATGTCATAGATGAAATGCTGCGCCACGGCTACAACCTCGGCGGCGAGCAGAGCGGCCACCTGATTTTCCGCGACCACAGCAGCACCGGCGACGGGCTGGTCGCCGCCCTCCAGATCCTGCGCATCATGCGATCAAAGAACGTGCCGCTGTCCAGCCTCGCGCGCTGCTGGACCCGCTTCCCGCAGCTCGTCACCAATATTGTCGTCCGCGAAAAGAAGCCGTTCGAGCAATTGGACAAAGTGAGCCAGCTCGTGGCCGAGGCGGAGGCGGAGCTCAAAGCGCTGGGCGGCCGCGTGTTTCTCCGCTATTCCGGAACGGAACGTAAAGCCCGCCTGCTCATCGAGGGCCGCGACCCGGCCATGCTCGAAAAGTGGGCGCAGAAGATCTCCGAGACCATCAAGCGTCAGATCGGGGGATAAGTGCCCCGGCGGAAGGGTGGCGCAGCGGCGTGGAGACAAATGCAAGCTATGAAAATACATTCAGGAACAAACCCGGCCGGCGCGGGGGCGATGGCGAGCGCTGATCTCCGCCATGCCTTTCTCATCGAGAACCTGTTTGCGCCCGGCAAAGCGGAGCTGGTCTGCACCGACCTGGACCGGGCGGTGATCGGCGGCGTCGTGCCGCTGGCGGACAAACTGGCCCTTGGCCCCATGCCCGAGCTGCGTTCGGCCTATCTATGCGAGCGCCGGGAGTTGGGCATTCTGAACATCGGCGGCGGCGGCGCGGTCACGGTGGACGGGACGCGCCACGCGCTGGCAGCTCAAGAGGCGCTTTACGTGGGGCGGGGCTCGCGAACGATCGAGTTTGAGTCCGACCAGCCCTCCGCGCCGGCCCGGTTTTACCTCGCGAGCTATCCTGCCCACGCGGTTTATCCGACGCGCCACGTGCGCCACGAGGAGGCGCAGACCGTGCACCTGGGCATCCGACGGGATGCCAACGAGCGCACCATTTTCAAATACATTCATCCGGGGGGAGTCCAGAGCTGCCAACTGGTGCTGGGCTTTACCCGGCTCAAGGAGGGCAGCGTGTGGAATACGATGCCGCCGCACACGCACCGGCGCCGGACCGAGATCTACCTCTACTTCGAGGTGGAACCTGATGCGTGCGTGATGCATTTCATGGGGACGCCGGAGGCGACGCGGCACCTGGTGGTTCGAAATGAGCAGGCGGTGCTTTCACCGGAATGGTCCATTCACTCCGGAGCGGGGACCCGGAGCTACTCCTTTGCCTGGGCCATGGGCGGGGAGAACCAGGAGTTTACCGATATGGACCCGGTGAAGGTCGCGGAGCTGTTCTGACCGGCGGAACCCATCAGCCAGACATCCCAACGGCGCCATACTCAACGTGGATGGCGGCTGGCTGGCCGAGCTAAAAATCAGAAGGTTAGAAATCGTGCTTGTCTTCCCGGGGAAGGGTGGTATTTTCTGCCCCCTCTTATGAAAGAGAAAATACATCCAAAATATGTGGATTCGGAAATTCGTTGCGCCTGCGGCAACGTAATCAAGACCCGATCCACCAAGCCGGTCATTATCGTCGGCATTTGCAACGCCTGCCACCCCTTCTTCACCGGCCAGCAGAAGTTTGTGGATACCGCCGGCCGTGTGGACAAGTTCCAGCAGCGCATGGTCAAGACCCAGGCCGCCCAGGCTGCCGCGGCGCTGTTGAAGAAGAAGAAGCGCTAGCGTCATCTTTGCCAATCCGCCCGCAGGGTTTGCAGACCCTACGGGCGGATTGCTTTTGGCCCCGACCTCCAAACCCGGCCCCGGGCCGGAAAGGGCTGAACTATGGACTTGAGTCCTCAAATCGAGAAGTTTTCCCGTCGCCTGGCCGAGGTGGAAGCCACCCTGAGCGACGCGAAAGTGTTCGCCAACCCCCAGCGCGCCCAAGAGCTGGGGAAGGAATACTCCCGGCTGAAGACCCTGGTGGGACACGGACAGGCCTACCTCAAAGTCCTGGCCGACCTGGAGGCGAACCGGGCCTTGCTGGCCGCCGAGCCGGCGAATTCCGAAATGGCCCAGATGGCCAAAGAGGAAATCACCCGGCTGGAGGTCGAAGATAAGCGCCTCGCCCGCGAGGTCCAGCGCGGCATCCTGCCCCCTGACCCCGCGGACTCCCGCAACACCATTATCGAGATCCGCGCCGGCGCGGGCGGCCAGGAGTCCGCACTCTTCGCCGCCGACCTCTACCGCATGTACACCCGCTACGCAGAAGGGCGCGGATGGAAGGTCGAGGATCTGGATTCCAGCTCATCCGACCTCGGCGGCTACAAGGAAATTGTCTTCCAGCTCAACGGCATGGACGTTTACAAACGCCTCAAATACGAGAGCGGCGTCCATCGCGTCCAGCGCGTGCCGGCCACCGAAGCCCAGGGCCGCATCCACACCAGCACCTGCACGGTCGCCGTGCTGCCCGAAGCCGAGGAGGTGGACGTGGAGATCAAGACGGAGGACCTGGACATCACGGTCTGCCGTGCGTCCGGCCCCGGAGGGCAGGGCGTCAACACAACCGATTCCGCCGTGCAGATTATCCACAAGCCGACCGGCTTGATCGTGCGCTGCGCCGACCAGCGGTCCCAGCAGAAAAACAAGGCGCGCGCGCTGACCGTCCTGCGCTCCCGCCTCCTCGAGCGCAAGGTGGCCGAGGAGAACAAGAAGTATGCCGACCAACGCAAAGAGCAGGTCGGCACCGGGGAACGCAACGAGCGCATCCGCACCTATAATTTCCCCCAGAACCGCGTCACGGATCACCGAATCGAGCTGACACTCTATAACCTGCCCTTTGTCATCGAGGGAGATATTGACCCGATCATCGAGCCGCTCATGGCGCATGACCTGGAGGAGAAGCTCGCGGCGTTGAACACATGATGCGGAATGCGGAATCCGTGATGCGGGATCCGTGAGCTGCCACACTGAAGTTCTTTTGATTCATGGCCTTATCCAGGAATAACCACCAACCATCCCTGCCCCAGGGAATTATCTTTGATTGCGACGGCACCCTCGCCGACACGATGCCGCTCCATTGGCGGGCGTGGCAGGTGATAGCATCGAGGCATCAGTTCCGCTTCCCGCAGGACCGCTTCTATGCCCTCGGCGGCGTGCCGTCACGGGACATCCTGAAAATGTTGAGCGAGGAACAGGGCTTGCCGATGGATCACCTGGCGGTGGCGCGGGAAAAAGAGGCGGAATATCGCCCCCTCATCGCGCAGGTCGAGCCGATCAATACGGTCGTCGGCGTGGCGCGCGAGCATTATGGCCGGATCCCCCTCGCGGTGGCTTCGGGCGGGACGCGAAAGATCATCGAGCAGGTGCTCGAACACCTGGGAATCCGCCCGCTATTTGCCGCCATCGTGACCAGCGAGGACGTGGTCAACCAGAAGCCGGCCCCCGACATTTTCCTGGAAGCCGCCCGCCGCATCGGCGTGCCGCCGCAATTCTGCCGCGCCTACGAGGATACGGACCTGGGGATGCGGGCGATTCGCGCCGCCGGCATGGAGGCGGTGGATGTGAGGGAGATGCTGGTGATGCGTGATGCGTGATGCGTGAAAGAAACGGACTGCATCCTCTCGCGCCACCCGTCACCCGTCACCCGCCACCCGCCACTCGCCCCAACTACTTCCCTGCCTTGTCCGATGCGGCACGCACCGCGCTGATTACTGTGCCGCGCAGCTTGCCTTTCTCCAGTTCGTGCAGGCCCTCGATGGTCGTGCCGCCGGGGCTTGTTACCATATCCTTGAGGGCACCCGGATGCATGCCGGTCTCCAGGACCATCTTCGCGCTGCCCAGGACAGTTTGCGCGGCCAGCCTGGTCGCCACGTCGCGGGGCAGTCCGGCGGCTACGCCACCATCGCTCAAACCCTCGATAAACAGGTACACGTAGGCCGGCCCGCTGCCGCTTAAGCCCGTGACAGCATCCAGCAGCGCCTCCTTGACTTGAAAGGCCACGCCGACAGCTGAGAAAAGCTCCTGGGCCAGCGTCCCATCCTCCGGCCGGGTGGATGCTCCCATGGCAAACGCGGTGGCCGAGGCGCCGACCAGCGCAGGGGTGTTTGGCATGACACGGATAAGCCGTGCCCCCGCCGTGAGAGCGGATTCCAGCCTGGCCAACGGCACACCGGCGGCGATGGAGATGAGCAGATGCTGGCGGGTAAAGTCCTCGCGGACGTCTGCCAGGACGCCGCCGACCTGGTCCGGCTTGACGGCCAGGACGATCACCTCCGCGAACTTCACCACGGACGGATTCGAAGTGGTGGTCTTGGCACCGACGTCCTTGGCAAAGGCGGCGCGGGCCGCATCGCTGGGATCGCTGGCCATCACCTGTTCTGCGGTGACGAGCCCCGCCCGGATAAAGCCTTTGGCCAATGCCGTGGCCATCTTGCCGGCACCAAGAAATCCGATGGTAAGCTTCGCAGACATGGGGGCTTTGTAGCACCCCGACCCGAGGAGCGAAAGTGAAAAGACCGGGCCGTGTGCGGGGCGCAGCCAGGAGCCCAACGCACGAACACGTCACTTCTCCTCCCTCTCCTCCATTCCGAATGGAGGAGAGGGCAGGGGAGAGGAGGCACCCCGTTGGCGAGCCGAAACCGCAGCCGAGGAAACGAGCCTCCTCTCCCCGGCCCTCCCGCGGCGGGAAGAGAGGGGGAAGATGGGCGCGTCCTCGATCTTGTGTGGGGTGGCCGGAATCAACACAAGTTCCTTGCTCTGCACTGCTATGCCCCAATTTAATCGCGGGCTGCGAAGATTTAACGCAGAGGCGCAGAGGGTCGCAGAGGGTCGCAGAGATTCGCAGAGGGTTCTTCTTCTCTGCGTTTCTCCGCGCTTTCTCTGCGTCTCGGCGTTAAGAATGGCGGGACAGAATTATGGCTGAAGGCCCATACCGGTCGGGCTCTGCATGATTCTATCGTTTGCGGTTTCAGGGAACGTGCCTCCTCTCCCCGGCCCTCTCCTCCCGCGGCGGGAAGAGAGGGGGAATGTCAGTAAACGCTTTC